>JAIRZG010000056.1 GCA_031267345.1 Zoogloeaceae bacterium | reverse complement strand
TATGGCGCTTTATAGACACGCCAGAGGCGCTCCACGCGGCGCTGGCGCAATGTACGCCCCGTTATATTTTCTTTTTGCACTGGAGCGAAAAGATTCCACAGGAAATCTGGTCGCGTATCGAATGCGTTTGCTTTCATATGACCGACGTACCCTATGGTCGGGGCGGCAGTCCATTGCAAAACCTGATCGCGCGCGGTTTGAAAGAAACGAAATTGTCGGCCTTGCGTATGGTGGAAGAACTGGATGCCGGGCCGGTATATGCCAAAATACCGCTTCTCCTCGCGGGCAGCGCCAGGGAGATTTATCTGGAAGCGGGGAGAAAAAGCCTTGGAATCGCCCGCTGGATTGCGACGGAAAGACCCGAACCCGCGCCGCAACAGGGCAAAGTCGTGGTATTCAAACGGCGCGCGCCAGCGGAAAGCATATTGCCCGTTCAGGCAGAAATCCCCCGCATCTACGATCATATCCGCATGCTGGACGCGCCGGGTTATCCCCTGGCTTTTCTGGAGCACGGCGATTTTAAAATAGAATTTTTCAACGCCAGTCTGGAAGAAGAGGTGGTGCGCGCCAGCGTTCTGATTCACAAAAAATAACTTTCCTCCAATTCGGGCGAACGCATGAAAGCCCAAAACCTTTTTGGAGGAAACAATGAGCAACGAAAATAATACCCCGGAGCGTCTGGCTTTGCGTATCCAGTTGAACATGCAGGGTAAAGAGAATCTTGAAGATTTCATGCTCAACCTGGTACATCCGGAACCACAGGATACCGTTTTGGAAATCGGCTGCGGTTCCGGAAAACAAATGCGTGTGTTTGCGCCCTTGGTGCATTCCATGCTATGTACTGATGTTTCGCAGGATTTACTGGATGTTGCACAGAATGATGGCATACCCGAAAACGTGCGCCTGATGCAACTGGATATGGATGAGGCGGCAAGTACGTTATCCGGGCGTTATTCCCTGATTTATTCTGTGTACGCGCTCTATTACAGTAAAGATGTGAATGCGTTGATTGAAAATATCGGCAAAAAACTGCTTGCGGAAAATGGGCGCTTTCTTTGCGTCGCGCCGGATACGAACAATAACCGGCAATGGTTCGAGGATCTGGAAACCCTGTTTCCGCTGCCCGAAGACATCGCGCAATCGCCCACAGTCAGCCGCAGTAAAATACTGCCTGCCATGCTGGATACATTTCAGTCGATCTCCTGTCAACGTTTCAGGAATTCCCTGACGTTTTTCAGTGTAGACGAGGTGATGCGATATTATGATGCCTGTGTCTATTGTCCCGTAGAAAAACGTGCCCAGGCGCAGCAGTTTTTTGCGCGCAAAATGGGTGCAACCGGAAGCTATGTCATCACCAAATGCGCTTTAGGGATGCTGGGGCGTTCCTGAAATGTGTGGCGCATATCCGTTTGAAACGCATGCGCGGAGGCATGTAACACATGGCGCGCTTACCAATAAATCTTTTGCAGGAAGAATATGAGTGTTGAAAAAAATCGCCTGATCAAGCATGGCAAAACACATATAGTGCTTGCTGAAGAACCGAATCCTTTGTCTGCAAAGCAGGAACACTGTGCTTTTTGAAAAGAAAACCCTGAAGTCCGTCACCAGGAGCAAGAAATTAGCGACAGGCCTTCAGATCAGAAGGCAGAGGACAGAAGACAGAGGACAGAAGGTTTGCGGCGCTACGCGCCGTTTGTAAAACGAACGAAGGCGAAGCCTTCGCTGATCGACTGTCCTCTGTCTTCTGATCAGGCCTGTCGGTCTAACGTGTTTTGGAAGGGGTTTCTCTCCCCTCCCAAAACGGTCGCCTGAAACCCCGCCCTTTAGGGCGAGGTAGGCTCCCACCGCACTAAAGAGCGGAGTTTCAACCGGAGTTGGTTTTACGATGAATAAAATGTTTGCAATCAATGAACGCCCCATTGGTCACGCAGTGTCGCCTTATATCATTGCCGAGCTTTCCGCCAATCACAATGGTTCATTGGAACGCGCCCTGAAAAGCATCGAGGTCGCCAAAGCTTGTGGCGCGGACGCAGTCAAATTGCAAACCTATACGGCGGATACCATTACCATAGACTGCGACAAACCGGATTTTATGATCCAGGGCGGCATGTGGGATGGTTACAAACTCTACGATTTATATAAATGGGCGGAAACGCCGTTTGAATGGCATCAAGCCATGTTTGAACATGCGCGTAAAAGCGGCATTACCGTGTTTTCCACCCCGTTTGATGAAACGGCGGTGGATTTGTTGGAAGACCTGAATACGCCCGCCTATAAAATCGCCTCGTTTGAAATCGTCGATTTGCCCCTGATTCAATACATCGCCCGCACAAAAAAGCCCATCATTATGTCGACCGGTATGGCGAGCGAAGCGGAAATTGAAGAGGCGGTAAATACCGCGCGCGACGCGGGCTGTCGGCAACTGGTATTGTTGCATTGCGTCAGCAGCTATCCCGCGCCGATGGAGGCCGCCAATTTGCGGCAGATGGCGAAACTGGGACGGCGTTTCGACGCGCTGCCCGGCCTTTCCGATCATACGCTGGGCACAACGGCCTCTATCGCGGCGGCGGCGCTGGGCGCTTGCGTGATCGAAAAACATTTCACCCTGAGCCGCACGGATAAAGGGCCGGACAGCGCGTTTTCCATCGAGCCGCAGGAATTGCAAAGCCTGTGCCTTGCCGCCCGCGAAGCCTGGCTGGCGCTGGGCAAAACAGGCTATGCGCGTGTAGCGGCGGAAGAAGGCAGCAAGGTATTCCGCCGTTCGCTCTATTTTGTCCGCGATTTGCCGGCGGGCGCGCGCATCACGCCGGACGCCATCCGCCGCATTCGCCCCGGCATGGGTTTGCCGCCGAAGTATTTCGACGCGCTTTTGGGCAAGCGCCTGAAAGTGGCGGTAACGCGAGGAACGCCGACCAGTTGGGCGCAGATTGCGGATTTACATGCGGACGATTGAACGCTTCCGTTGATGATGGTAATCCGGCATTGGTTTTGTAGGGGTGAACGATGTTCGCCCGTGTTTATCGAAGACGCGGTGGTTGGTGGGCGGGCGAACACCGTTCGCCCCTACAAAAAAATGTTGTTGTATCGCGCAGGAGGATTGCCTGATGTCTGAAACTATCCTGGTCGTTGCCGCCCATGCCGATGATGAAGTCCTGGGTTGTGGCGGAACGCTTGCCCGCCACGCGCAGGAAGGCGATATGGTGCACGTGGTTTTTCTGGCGGATGGCGTCGGTTCCCGTTCTTTCACTCCCCCCTCCGCGCGATGCCGTGAATTGCAGGAGCGAAAAAACGCGGCGGTGGAAGCGCAGCGCATTCTTGGCATTCAAAGCGCGCATTATCTGGATTTTCCGGATAACCGTCTGGATAGCCTGCCGCTTCTCGACATTGTGCAGGCACTGGAATCCGTGTTGAAAAAGATTGCCCCGCAGGTGATTTATACCCACCATCACGGCGATCTGAATATCGACCACCGCATCGCGCACGAGGCTGTCCTGACCGCCTGCCGTCCGCAACCCGGCGAAAGCGTACAGGCCATTTATGCTTTTGAAGTCATGTCCGCCACCGAATGGAATGCGCCCGCCGCCGAGCCGTTTTTGCCGCAAATGCATGTTAACATCGCGCCCTTTCTGGATAAAAAGATCGCGGCGCTGACCGCCTACCACGAGGAAATGCGCGCCCCGCCGCATTCCCGCAGCCTGGAACATCTGCGGGCGCTGGCCGTCCATCGTGGCATGAGCGCAGGCGTTGAAGCAGCGGAAGCGTTCATGGTCGTGAGAATGCTCAGATAATTTTTAAGAAAGACAAAGTGGCTTTTACCCATAACGAAATCAGCGCAGAGCAGTTACGCGCCTTGTTGACCGGAATGCGCGCAGCCTGGGCGCGTGGCGAAAACATGATGGCGTTTGCCCGTAATCTGCTGAAACGTAACGACAATCCGGTCATGGCGACCGGGATTGCCTACGACTTACAGGCAGGCAGTTACCTACAACATGCTCTTGAAAACCCTGAAAATCGGCAACGTTGGTGCGCGCAACTGGCAGACCTGATTGCGCCGCATTTACCGGAAGGCGGGTCGTTGCTGGAAGTTGGCTGTGGCGAGGCGACGACGCTGGCGGGGGTGCTGGCGAATCTGCCTGCTTCACCTTCCATCGCGCTGGGTTTCGACCTCAGTTGGTCGCGCTGCGCCTACGGTAAAACCTGGCTGGAGCGCATGGGGCAGAAGGCAGAGTTGTTTGTTGCCGACCTTTTCCATATTCCACTGGCGGATGACAGCGTGGATGTGCTGTATACCTCGCATTCGCTGGAACCTAATGGCGGGCGCGAAGCAGCAGCCCTGAAAGAGGCGCTGCGCGTTGCCCGTCGCGCTGTCGTTCTGGTTGAACCGGTCTACGAGCTGGCAAGCCGGGAAGCGCAGGCAAGAATGACGCAGCATGGTTATGTGCGGAATCTGGGTAGCGTCGCGAAATCTCTGGGCTATCCGGCAAAAGAATGCCGTCTGCTTGATTTTTGCGAAAATCCGTTGAATCCAAGTGGGGTATTGCGAATCGAGAAGTCTGCAATTATCCCC
>JAIRZG010000035.1 GCA_031267345.1 Zoogloeaceae bacterium | reverse complement strand
GCTCGTCGTGATCTCCTTCACAGGGACGCTTCTTGCCCTCAAGCCCCAACACCTCGCAGCGTCAGAACCCAAAAGCCCCAAAACACCCACATCTATCGGTCGTCTAATTGTTAAAGAACAAAATCGCTGCCGTGTTGGAGCAGCGAAGAGATGGAATTATGGCGAGATCGTCCGGCGTTGTCAACAAATTTTTGAGATAAATTTTCTCCGTATGCGCCCGGCAAGACCGGTGGGCGGGACAGTTGAGACTTTGGGCGAAGGCGCGCAGGAGTTCGGATTCGTTGAATGCCAAAATCCTGTGCCTGTAGTGGCAAAGCCGTACGAAATTCCCACCGCCCCTTGTGGGGCGCCTTCTCCTACAGGGGGAAAAGTGTGCAGCAATAAAAGCCGCCTACAATCGTTCCAACAATGCAGCGGACAAAGCGCCCGTCCGTTCTCCAACGCTCTCCAAGTAACGGGCGAGTGGGCTAAAGTGCGGCGCTTCGCGCCGGAAATGGACACTGGTTGAGCAGCCAGCGGGGTTTGACGGCGAAGATTCCGGCGGGGTGAGCGACTTCCATGCCGGATTGCAGGCGCAGGGCGGCAGCGAAGGCGATCATGGCGCCGTTGTCGGTGCAGAATTCCAGCGCAGGGTAATACACGCGACAATGCCTTTTCTGCGCGGCGGTGTCCAGCGACTGGCGCAACTGCCGATTCGCGCCGACGCCGCCCGCCACCACCAGACGCTGCATGTGGGTATGTCGTAGCGCGGCGAAGGCCTTTTGCGTCAGCACCTCGACCACGGCATCCTGAAAGGCGCGGGCGATGTCGGCCTTGAAACGCGCGTCCGCTGCTTCTCCCTGTTTGCGCACCCGTGTCGATACCGCCGTCTTGAGGCCGGCAAAGCTGAAATTGAAATCGCCGGAATTGAGCATGGGACGCGGCAGATCGAACATGCCGGAGCGTCCCGTCTCCGCCAGTCGGGAGAGCGCCGGGCCGCCGGGGTAAGGCAGGCCGAGGAGTTTGGCGGTCTTGTCGAAGGCTTCGCCCGCTGCGTCATCCTGCGTTTCGCCCAGGAGTTCATAGCGCCCGACGCCCGTCACCCCCATCAACTGCGTATGCCCGCCGGATACCAGCAAGGCGACAAAAGGAAATTCCGGCGCGTCATCCGCCAGCAGGGGCGAGAGCAGATGACCTTCCAGATGATGCACGGGCAACACGGGTTTGTTCAGGCTGACCGCCAGACCTTCGGCAAAGGCCGCGCCTGCCAGCAACGCGCCCGCCAATCCCGGCCCCTGAGTATAGGCCACGGCGTCGATGGTTGCTGCGTCGCAACCGGCTTGACGCAACACCTCGCGCAGCAGGGGGACAAGGCGGCGGATGTGGTCGCGCGAAGCCAGTTCCGGCACGACGCCGCCATATTCGGCGTGGAGCGCGATCTGGCTGTGCAGCACATGCGCCAACAGCCCGCGCTCCGTGTCATACAACGCCAGTCCGGTTTCGTCGCAGGAAGATTCAATACCTAGAACCCGCATGTTTTCGGCATCAGGGGTCGGGATTCAGCAGGCGATACACAAACACCAGCACAATCGCCAGGATGGTGAGGTAGCGCAACACCCGCCACCAAAGCTGGAAAGGCGCGACGGGCAGACTGATTTCGTCCCGCACGTTTTTTTGCCGCATGATCCAGCCCACAAAGAGCGCGATGGCGAGGCCGGAAAGCGGCATGATGACGCGGCTGGTCAGGTAATCCAACTGGTCAAAGAGGTTGAGGCCAAAGAGTTTCCAGCCGCTCCAGTCGTTGAAAGAGAGACAAACCGCCACACCCAACAACCACACGGCAAAGCCCGTGCCCCAAGCGGCGATGGCGCGATGTACACCCAGACGCTCCGTCACCCAAGCGACAAAAGGCTCCACCAGTGAAATCGCCGAAGTCCAGGCGGCGAACAACACCAACAGGAAAAAGAGCGTACCGACCACGCGTCCGCCGGGCATGTGCGTGAAAACCAGCGGCAGGGTCTGGAAAATCAGGCCGGGGCCGGAACCCGCTTCCAGTCCATGCGCGAAGGTGAGCGAAAAAATCGCCAACCCCGCCAGCAGGCCCACCAGCGTATCCGCCAGCGCAATCCAGAAACTGTTGCGGGCAATGCTGGATTGTTTGTCCAGATAGGAACCGTAGGCCATGACCGCGCCCATACCCAGACTCAGGGAAAAGAAGGCGTGTCCCATCGCGGAAAGCACCACCTGCCCGGTCAGTTGCTCCGGCTTGAAATCGAACATGAAATGCCAGGCGGCGCGCAGGTCGCCGACCATACCGCCCCACAGCACCAGAAACAACAGGATGGCGAATAAGGCGGGCATCATCAACAAGGACGCGCGCTCGATGCCAGAAATCACGCCGCGCGCCACCACGCCTACCGTCAACGCGAGAAAAACCGTATGCCAGAAAACCAGTCGCAGCGGGTCTGCCAACAACGCGTCAAACCCCTGCTTCGCCGCTTCCGGCGTCGCAACCGCCACACCGGAACCCGCCTGATACATGTAATCGACAACCCAGCCCCCCACCACGCTGTAAAACGAAAGAATCAGCAAAGCGCCCAATACGCCGATCCAGCCCAGCAAGCCCCACCAGGGCGAAGCGCCGTTTTCTTCCGCCACCTTGAGCATGGCGGAAACCGGATTGCCCCCCCCCCGCCGCCCGATAAGAATTTCCGCCATCAGCAGCGGCAATCCGACCAGCGCCACGCAGAGCAGATAGACCAGCACGAAGGCGCTGCCGCCCTGCGCGCCGGTCATGTAAGGAAACCGCCAGATATTGCCCAGACCGACAGCGGAGCCAATCGTCACCAGAATGAATGCCCAACGGTTCGACCAGGTGGAACGCGGCGCGGCGGCGGACATGAAATCAGTCCTTGCCGCCTTCTTCTTGCAACTTCTTCTGGTTGATGTCTACCGCGTAACGCTGGCGCAAGGTCGCCAGATAGGCGTTCAACTGCGTCTGCGCGTTGATGCGGACAAGCTGCTGTTGCAGGATCGCCAGATCCTCCTCCTTCACCTCGCCTGCCGTCACGCGGTTGATTTTGTACAGCGCGTAACCCGTACCGGGCAATTCCACGCCCGTGTAAAACGGCGGCTTTTGCTCGCCGGACGCGCGAAAGATGGCGTTGATGGACAGAGGATGCAACGCGCCGGGGTTCGTGCGGGAAACGGATCGCGGCTTGTCCCATTTCAGGTTCAGTCTGGCGCTCAAGGGTTTGACAGGCGCATCCGGCCCGGCTTTTTCCAGTTCCGCCAGATTCGCCTTGCCGCGTTCCACCGCCAGCGCCTGCGCTTTTTCCTGGCGCAGGAAGTTCAGGATGTCCCGCTGCGCCTCTCCAAAAGGGATCGGGGCGGCAGGCCGATGCTCCAGCAGACGCGCGGACGCCATGACGCCCGGCGCAATTTCCTCCGCCTTGGCGTTGCGCCCATTCTTGAGCACCTCGTCATCAAATATCGCGCGAAGCAGGATTGGGCTTTGCAGGACATCGCCCCCTGCCTTTGGATCGACCTCGCGCGTCAGCCAGCCGGATTGCCGCGTCGCAAGGCCGAATTCATCGGCGGCGGGTTTGAGGCTGTCGAATTGCTCATAGACCAGAGTGGCGAACTTTTCGGCGCTGGCGGTAAAACGGCGCGCCGCGCCCTCGCGCCTCAATTCTGTTTCCACATCCGCACGCGCCTCGGCAAAGGAACGGTATTGCCCCGGCTGGATGTCGGTCAGGCGGATGATATGAAAGCCAAATTCGCTTTCCACCACGCCGGAGATTTCACCAACCCGCAAGGCAAACGCCGCGTCGGCAAAAGGCTCGACCATGCCTGCGCGCTCAAAAAATCCCAGATCGCCGCCCTGCTGCGCGGAACCCGGGTCCGCCGATTTGGCTTTGGCCAGTTCGGCAAAACGATCCGGATTTTGCTTCAGCTCCGCCAGCAACGCTTCGGCGTCGGCCTTGCCGAGCGTCAGGATATGGCTGGCGCGCCGCTTCTCCACCTGCAGGGTGAACTGCGCTTTATGCGCGTCATACCAGTCGCGCGCCGGTTTTTCGTCTGGCCTGTTTTTGTCTTCCAGTTCCTTTTGCGAAAGCACCAGATATTCGACCCGAACCTGCTCCGGCAAGGTAAACCGGGGCGCATTGGCCTCATAAAACTGTTGCGCCTCCGCCTCCGTAACCTCCACTTGTCCCAACAGGGTTTGCCAGGTCGCCAGGCTTTCTTCCACCACGCGCGTTTCCTTTTGCAAGGCGGCAATCTGCCGCGCCACAGTCTTCGGCGCCAATGCGCCGCCCTGCACCGCGTCCCGCAAGGTCTGCTGCATTATGCTTTCCTGAAGCCGCGCCTCGAACACCGACACGCTCATATTGTTCATATTCAGCACGGATTTATAGCGTTCCTCGGAAAACGCGCCGTTTTCCTGGAACTCCGGCGCGTTGAGAATCATCTCACGCATGAATCCCCGCACATCCAGACGCAGGCGTCCGGCTTCCAGCATCACAATTTGCCGCATCACCATGTCTTCCAGCAAGGCCGTGCGCAGTTCCGGCGTATTGAAAACCGCCACATCCGCATTGGGCATCTGCTGCCGCCATTGATCCTGCTGCTCGCGCAACGCCTCCCGAAACTCGACGGTCGTAATCCGTATTTTGCCTATCGTGGCAAGCGTCGTATCACCGCCCCCCTGAAAATAGGCATCCAGCCCCCAGACCGCGAAGGGTACGGTGATGAGCAACAAAAAAATCTGGACAAGGCGTTTGTTGTTACGAATGGCGTCAAACATGGCAGGGAACACAAAGAAAAATGAACAAAAGCCCGCGCTTGTAAAACGCGCGGACACGCTAAAAGTCTGCGGATAGTATCAGATTAACGTCCCTTGCGGACACCCTTGCGGGCGATGATTCGCATCTGCGGCGCGGAGGCGCTCATCACGGGCGAATATAAGCAATACAGGATTCTTTCGCCCGTCAAGGAAGGCATTTAGAAACGCCGGGCAAACCCCAGGCGTCTGCCCTTTGTCCAGGCCGCGCGGCATTTATGAACGACGGGAGTCCACCTCTTGTACGCTGTCTTCTGCCTTCTGTTCTCTGGTCACGGTACAATGTCCCTCTTCCTTGACCATGAGCGATGCCTTCCATGTTGCGGCGTTTGCGCGAAGATATTTATTCGGTGTTTGACCGCGACCCGGCGGCGCGTTCGTTTTGGGAGGTGTTAACCTGCTACCCCGGCATTCACGCGCTGCTCCTGCATCGGCTGGCGCATCGCCTGTGGCGGTGGCGGCTCTTCTGGCTGGGGCGTTTTGTGAGTGCTTTTTCCCGCTGGCTGACCGGCATTGAGATTCATCCGGGCGCGGTCATCGGACGGCGGTTTTTTATCGATCACGGCATGGGCGTGGTCATTGGCGAAACGGCGATAGTGGGTGACGATGTGACCCTCTACCACGGCGTCACCTTGGGCGGCACGAGCTGGCTGGAAGGCAAGCGCCATCCAACGCTGGGCGACCGGGTGGTGGTGGGCGCGGGCGCAAAACTTTTAGGACCGCTCACTGTGGGCGCGGGCGCGCGCATCGGCTCGAACGCCGTCATCACCCGCGATGTGCCCGAAAACGCGACCGCCGTGGGCGTTCCGGCGCGCATTCTGGACGATCGTCCGCTCGCCGCGCGGGAAGCCCAGGCTAACCGCATGGGTTTTTCCGCCTACGCGGTCGGCAACGGCAACGATCCGCTGACGTTGGCCTTGCACAGTCTGCTCGACCACGCGGCAAGAACGGATCGGCGGCTGTCCCTGCTGCTCGAACAACTGGCGGCGGCGGGCATTCCGGTAACGCAATCCGAAACGCCGGACACCAGCTTTGATCCCGAATACCTGAGCAAAATAGTTGACTAAGCCCCCGTCCGTCGATACTCTCGCGCCTTATTGTTGACTTAAATCGTAGGAATAGCGCCATGCGTTTGACCACCCGGGGCCGTTTTGCCGTTACCGCCATGCTGGAACTGGCAATGCGCGAGCGTCATGCCGAACGTCCGGTTTCGCTCAACAGCATTTGCGCGCGGCACGGCATTTCGCTTTCCTACATGGAGCAACTGTTCGCCCGCCTGCGGCGCGGATCGCTGGTCAGCAGTATGCGCGGACCGGGCGGCGGCTATCATCTGGGGCGTCCGGCGGCGGAAATTTCGGTCGCCGATATCATCGTCAGCGTGGATGAGCGTGTGGACGTGACGCAATGCAACGGTCAAGGCGATTGTCACGGCGCGCAACGCTGCATGACCCATGATTTGTGGATGAACCTGAGCCGCAAGGTGCAGGATTATCTGGCCTCGGTCACGCTGGATGATCTGCTGCGCCAGCACGACGCAAACGCGCCGGAGACGGCAATCCCGCGCCATACCGGCAAAACGGCAACCCGCAAAATTCCGACCTGAATATCCGTCCATGTCGCTCCCCGTCTATCTCGACTACAACGCCACCACGCCGCTGGATACGCGGGTGCTGGAGGCGATGACGCCTTATCTGAAGACGCGCTACGGCAATGCTTCCAGTCGTCATGAATATGGGCGCGTGGCGCGTCAGGCGATGGATACGGCGCGTCAGCAGGTGGCGGCGGCGGCGGGCGCGCAGCCGACGGAAATCATTTTTGTCAGCGGCGGCAGTGAGGCCAACAACCTGTTTTTGAAAGGCGCGGCGGCGGCCTTTGGTCTGGCGGGCGGCGTGGTGGCTTTTTCCGCCATCGAACATCCTTGCGCCCTGAACGCGGCGCGGCAACTGGCGCGGCAGAACTGGAAGCTGCTGGAATTGCCGATCGATGCGGCAGGGCGCGTCACGCGCGCGGGCGTCGACGCCGCGCTGACGCAAAAGCCTCGACTCTGGTCGGTGATGCTGGCGAACAATGAGACCGGCGTGATACAGGAGGTCGCGGAATTCGCCGCCCGCGCGCAGACGGCGGGCGGCGGCTGGTTTCACAGCGACGCGGCGCAGGTTTTGGGCAAGCAGCCGCTGGATTTTCGCGCCCTGAACCGGACGGGCGTCCATGCGCTGACGCTTTCGGCGCACAAGATTTACGGCCCCAAGGGCGCGGCGGCGCTGGTGGTGGACAAGCGTCTGGATCTCATCCCCCTGATTGCGGGTGGCGGGCAGGAAAGCGGCTTGCGTTCCGGCACGGAAAACGTGGCGGCCATCGTCGGTTTTGGCGCGGCCTGCGAATTGGCGGTATCGCGTCTGAATAATCTGCCCGCCCGACTGCGCCATCTGCAAGCGCGGCTGGAAGCGGGACTTGCGCCTCTGGGCGCGACGCTTTTCGGCATCGACGCACCGCGTTTGCCCAATACCAGCTATTTCGCCTTTGCCGACATAGACGGCGAAACCCTGCTTGCGTGGCTGGATCGCGCCGGATTCGCGGTCGCCAGCGGCGCGGCTTGTTCCAGCGTCAACCCCAATCCTTCGCATGTGCTGCTGGCGATGGGCGTGCCGGAAGCCCTGGCGCGCGGGGCGTTGCGCGTCAGTCTGGGCGTGGAGACGAACGAAGCGCAGATCGACGCCTTTCTTCTTGCGCTAAAAACTGCGCTGACCGACCTGAAAAACCTGACGGCGTTACGCCGCTGAAGCGCGTTATCGCGCATGAAACAAAACCAACGGAGCCTCAAAACATGCACTTACCCATTTATCTGGATTATTCCGCCACCACGCCAGTCGACCCGCGGGTGGCGAAAAAAATGATCCCTTACCTCAGCGGGCATTTCGGCAATCCCGCCTCGCGTTCGCACAGCTTCGGCTGGACGGCGGAAGCGGCGGTGGAAGAAGCCCGCGCCGAAGTCGCCGCGCTGGTGAAGGCCGACCCGAAAGAAATCATCTGGACTTCCGGCGCGACAGAATCCGACAATCTGGCAATCAAGGGCGTGGCGCATTTTTACGGCGAGACGAAAGGCAGACACCTGATCAGCGTCAAGACCGAACACAAGGCGGTGCTCGATACCCTGCGCGAACTGGAGCGTCAGGGCTTTCGCGTCACTTACCTTGATGTGCGGGAAAACGGCCTGATCGATCCGGAGACCCTCAAGGCGGCGCTCTGCGACGATACCGCGCTGGTTTCGGTGATGCTGGTGAATAACGAAATCGGCGTCATCCAGCCGATTGCCGGGATCGGCGACCTGTGCCACGAACGCGGAATCATTTTTCATGTCGACGCGGCGCAGGCTACCGGCAAGGTGGACATCGACCTTTCCGCCCTGAATGTCGATTTGATGAGCTTTTCCGCGCACAAAACCTACGGCCCGAAGGGTATAGGCGCGTTGTATGTACGCAAAAAGCCGCGTGTGCGGCTGGAAGCGCAAATGCACGGCGGCGGACACGAACGCGGCTTTCGCTCCGGCACATTGGCGACGCATCAGATTGTCGGCATGGGCGAGGCGTTTCGTCTGGCGCGCGAAGAAATGGCGACGGAAAACACGCGCGTCCGCCAGTTGCGCGACCGGCTGTTGCAGGGCATTGCCCGCATGGAAGCGGTGCAGGTGAATGGCGACATGACGGCGCGCGTGGCGCACAATCTCAATGTCAGCTTCGCCTACGTGGAAGGCGAATCCCTGATGATGGCGTTGAAAGACTTGGCGGTATCTTCCGGCTCCGCCTGCACGTCCGCCAGTCTAGAGCCTTCCTACGTGCTGCGCGCCCTAGGACGACCGGATGAACTGGCGCACAGTTCCATCCGCTTCACGTTGGGGCGCTTTACCACGGAAGAAGAAATTGATTACGCTATCGGACTGTTGTGGCAAAAAGTCGGCAAGCTGCGCGACATGTCGCCGCTCTGGGAAATGGCGCAGGCGGGCATTGATTTGGATACGGTCCAGTGGGCCGCGCATTGAGGAGAGAAAAATGAGTTACAGCGTCAAAGTGATCGACCACTACGAAAACCCGCGCAACGTCGGCGGGTTTGACGCCGATGAAGCGGGTGTCGGCACCGGCATGGTCGGCGCGCCCGCCTGCGGCGACGTGATGAAATTGCAGATCAAGGTGGGTGAAAACGGCGTCATCGAAGACGCCCGCTTCAAGACATACGGCTGCGGCTCCGCCATTGCGTCTTCCAGTCTGGTAACGGAGTGGGTCAAGGGCAAGACGGTGGACGAAGCCTTGAACATCAAAAACGCCCAAATTGCCGAAGAACTGGCGCTACCGCCAGTGAAGATTCACTGCTCGATTCTGGCCGAAGACGCCATCAAGGCGGCAGTCGCCGATTACCGCAAAAAACAGGGCGGGGAGGCATAAGTCATGGCGGTCACGCTGACAGCGCAGGCGGCGCGACATGTCGCCACCTTCCTGCAAAAACGCGGCAAGGGACTGGGCTTGCGTCTGGGCGTCCGCACCAGCGGCTGTTCCGGCATGGCCTACAAACTGGAATTCGCGGATGCCGCCGAAGGCGACGACGAAGTTTTTGAAAGCCACGGCGTCAAGGTTTTTGTCGACGCCAAAAGCCTGCCCTACCTCGATGGCGCCGAACTGGATTACGGTCGGGAAGGGCTGAACGAAGGCTTTAAATTCAACAATCCCAACATCAAGAATCAATGCGGGTGCGGAGAAAGTTTCAGTGTTTGAGGCCATCATGGACAGGCAATGACAACCAAGCATGACATTTACCTTGGCGACAGCAGGGAACAACTGAAACTGCTCGCGGAAAATTCAGTCGACCTGATCGTAACCTCGCCGCCTTACGCCGACCAGCGCAAGGAGACTATGCTGTATGTCGCTAAAAAATGCTTGAACTGCTCACACCCTTTCGATATACTCCACACACTTTAACAGGTTGGGACTCTGCGCTTGCAGTACCTTGAATCTTCGCGCTTTCTATGCAAACAAACATGCCAATGAACTCATTAATGACCATAAAAGAGGCGAGTGAATGGGCTTCCGAGCATATCGGGAAAAATGTAACGCCTTCGAATATCTCGTATCTTATCCAATATGGGAGAATAAAAAAAACAGGAGAAAACGGGGCGACGCAAATTTCTCTGGTAGATTTATTGAGTTATTACCAATCCTATAACGGCTCAAGAGAAATTAATTTCAAAGAGCGGCTTGGTAATAATTTAAATTGGGCATTGTCATTTGACCAATACAAAGAAACCGAAACCACTAAGCATGTTCATCGGTTACATCCATATAAAGGAAAGTTTATACCACAATTGGTTGAGTACTTTCTTGATGGTCATACTGACAATTTCAAAAAAGAAACCTATTTCAAAAAAGGCGACATTGTGCTTGATCCATTTTCGGGAAGTGGAACGATGATGGTACAAGCCTGTGAACTTGGAATGCACGCCATTGGTATCGATGTTTCAGCATTCAACGCTCTGATTGGAAATTGCAAAGTTTCACAATACGATATTGCCGACCTGGAAAATGAATTATCTCGTATTACAAGAGCATTGGACGGCTTTATCGTACATTCCAACATATTCGAATTTGAAGAAAAGTTATTGCAGGAATTATATGTATTCAATGAACAGTATTTCCCTGCTCCCGAATACAAATACAAATTGCACAAAAAGCTTATCAATGAAAATGAATACGGAAAAGAAAAAGAAAAACTTTTCCTGCCAATATATTCTGGCTTGGTAAAAGATTATCATATTAAGTTAAGACAGGGGAAAAGTGAGACATTTTTGGATAAATGGTATTCACAACATATCCGTGATGAAATTGATTTTGTATTTGATGAAATCAAAAAGATTGAGAATACCCGCACGAAGAAAATTGCCAGTATCATTCTGAGTCGTACAATCAGGAGTTGTCGAGCGACAACTCATGCAGATTTAGCAACTCTATTAGAGCCAGTAACAACGACATACTATTGTCACAAACACGGTAAAATTTGCAAGCCTCTCTTTTCAATTTTGAAATGGTGGAATAGATATTCAAAAGATACCGTTGCTCGTTTGTTACAATTCGACAAATTGCGTACCGATACCTATCAACTTTGTCTGACAGGAGATAGTAGAACGATTGATATTCTGGAGCGAGTAAGCACCAGAAACCAAATTCTTGCAAACTTAATCGAAACCCAAAGAATAAAAGGTATTTTTTCCTCGCCACCTTACGTTGGGTTGATCGATTATCACGAACAACATGCCTATGCATACGATTTATTTTGCTTTGACAGAAAAGATGAATTGGAAATTGGGCCGATGCACAAGGGGCAAAAACGTGAAGCACAACAAAATTATATTCAAGGCATTTCGGATGTATTGAATAATTGTAAAAAATATCTAATGGAAGATTACGATGTATTTATCGTCGCAAATGACAAGTTCAATATGTATCCAACAATCGCCGAAAAATCTGGAATGCAAATCGTTAACCAATTCAAACGTCCTGTTTTAAACCGAACAGAAAAAGACAAAACCGCATATTCAGAAACCATTTTCCATCTAAAAGATTCAAAAATAGATAGCGACAACAAATCCTGAAACCGTTTCTGAACATCTTTACAATCACATTCCAGCCAACCATGTCAATCGATAACACAGTCAAAGAAAAAATCTCTGTCGAGGTGATTAAAACCTTGGTCACACGATTTGAAAGTTTCCCCAAAGATGCTTCTAATAACCGGAACGCGCCTTTTCATGAAGCATTTTTAAATGCTTTTGCCAATAAACTTGAAGACAAAGTTTCCGACATACCATTCTTCATAAGTTTGAGTAGTTGGTTACAGGGATTAAATACAACTCTTGGACAAAGTTTCTTTGAAAAGATAGCTCAC
This sequence comes from Zoogloeaceae bacterium, assembly GCA_031267345.1. GTDB lineage: Bacteria > Pseudomonadota > Gammaproteobacteria > Burkholderiales > Rhodocyclaceae > Azovibrio. The sequence continues at coordinate 1,988 of JAIRZG010000035.1, read as the reverse complement.
TATTTGTGTGATGGTGAAAAACGAGAATATACATCAAAAAAACTGGGGAATTTACAAATAACACAAAATCAAAAATATACTGTCAACCAAATCATCACCGCTCTTAGTAATTCAAAGTATTTCCCCAGCTTGGACTGCGAAAACAACCAATTATTTCATGATGATCATTCTCCGCTGGTAAATGCTATTGATTTCTCTGCCGACGTGTTTTATGAAGATATTGATTCAGTCATTGCCATCGAGTTGAAATCGGTCAAACCAAATTCAGGGGAGATGCGCGGCGAAAAACAAAAAATCCTGGAAGGTAAAGCGGCATTATATCATGGATTTCCAAATAAAAAAATCTATTTTTACATTGGCTTTCCTTTTGATCCAACAGTAAATCCGTTAAATGAACCCGCAACGAGTTATAATAAGTCTCGCTTCCTTGGCTCTATAATCAACATGAATAAATTCTTTTGTCATGAAGAAACGCTCATCGCAAGTGAGCTATGGGATTTTCTGTCAGGCGGGAAAAACACAATGGAAGAAATTATCGAAATTATAAATACTATCTCTACAACTGAATTTCAAGATAAATTCCAATTGCTTACAAATAATTCAAACCGAAATACTCAAAAATATATTGCACAACTACAGGAATGGAATCTGCTCTCTGAAAAGAAACTCATAGAGAACGATATTGCGATTCGTCAACAAATTGCCAATAATAACTCGTTAACAAGAACTTATAATAAAAATGCTCTGGATAGCAAAGGAAATTATGATTGGCAGCGTTATCATGTTTTGAAAAAACTAATTCGTTGAGCGTTCTATTCTGTCAGATCGCATCCCGTATATCATCGCTGGACTTTGTCTCGTACACAAGAGACCTTACAGGAAGTAAACGCTGATTGGAAGCCCACAACATTTCCGGAACATTGAATGCTTTTTTCATGGACCTGACCACTGATTTCTTCACCCTGTTTCAGCTTGCGCCGGTTTTTCGCATCGATCTGGCGGAACTGGAGGCGCGTTATCTGGTGTTACAGGGCGCGGTGCATCCGGATCGTTTTGCGCGCGCCGACGAGCGCACGCGGCGGTTGTCCATGCAGATGGCGGCGCGGGCGAATGAAGCCTGTCTCACCCTGAAGAAACCGCTGGCGCGCGCCCAATACCTGCTTTCTCTGGCGGGACACGCGATAGAAGCCGGGCGTAACGCCTGCATGGAGCCGGAATTCCTGATGGCGCAAATGGAGTGGCGCGAAGCGGTACAGGAAGCCCGCGCGGGCGGCGACCACCACGAACTCGAACGCCTCCAGCAACGTCTTGCCCTGGAACTGCAAGACCGCTACCAAACCCTTGCCGCGCTCTTGGACGACCAGCACGATTTTGCGGCCGCCGCCGAACACACCCGGCAATTGATGTTCCTCGAAAAACTGCGCGGCGACCTCGATAACGCGCTAGCCTTTCTGGACGATGACCTCGCATGAGCCTGATCTCCTCCATCAGACTGACCCGCCTTGACACTGCCGCAGCGTTCAACGCGGGTCATCGCGCGCGTCAGGAATCAGCGGTTTGATTTGCGGCGGCTGAAGCTGGTTACAACTGACGGATCGGTGAAACGCGCGTCCAGATGGCGGAACAGATGCGTCAGGCCGCGACAGCGGTTGGCCGTGAGCTGCCCGATGTGATCGAGAGGGACGAAATCCATGCCTTCGTTAAAAAAAACAGCGGCGCGCCGTCGTTTGGACTGCTTATCGCCGACGGGAACGTTGTGTTATTGCGGATGAAACCGGAGAAGGCATCGCTGCCGCCATGAACCGGTATGAACAAATCAAGGCGCAGAGAAGCAGGATAGAGATGCTTTGTACCGATGCCAATTCCTGCTATGGACTGGCTTTCGTGCGTAACCCTGTACCGGAAAAACACGTCGTCACCAAGGCGCAGACCCATCGGATGGAATCTTTCAACCGTTCGATACGCGACAATCCGGCGCGTTTCAACCG
>JAIRZG010000159.1 GCA_031267345.1 Zoogloeaceae bacterium | reverse complement strand
GCTCTACATCTGGTCTTATCGCAACGAGGGCGCGTTTCATGAGGCGGTGACCAACCGCATCCTGGATGATCTGGTCGCCGCCGCCGCGCCCCGTTTCATGCGGCTGACGGCGAAGTTCTATGTGCGCGGCGGAATTTTTACCCATGTCGTCGCCGAGCATCGCCAGCCCGATTGGCAGCCCGCGCCGCATGTGGTGTTGAGCGCCTTTCCCGACGAACGCGGCGCCCGCGATTGATCGCTCATGCCGCGCCCGTCCGCCGACACGCTTTTCCCGGACGATGATGTCCGCTTCCTGCGCCGCGCCCTGACGCTGGCGGCGGAAAACGTCGAGCGCGGCGATGGCGGGCCGTTCGGCGCGGTCATCGTGCAAAACGGTCAGGTGATTGCCGAAGCCCGCAATCAGGTGCTCCGCCATAACGACCCGACCGCGCACGCCGAAATGCAGGCCATACGCGCGGCCTGCCGGAAAAGCGGACATTTTCATCTGGAAGACGCGGTGCTCTACGCTTCCTCCGAACCTTGCCCGATGTGCCTTGCCGCCGCCTATTGGGCCAGAGTGGCGCGCATCGTCTATGCCAATCCCCGGCTTCAGGCGGCAGAGGCCGGGTTTGGCGATGACGATCTCTACCATGAGCTTTGCCTGCCCGCCGCCGCCCGCCGCATCCCCATCCAGCAGCTGACGCTGGCGGACGCGACGGCGTCTTTTGCGGCATGGCGAAACAGCGCGAAGCGGCAGGCGTACTGAAGCGGCGCAAAGTAAAATCTACTTTGCGCCGGGTTGATTCGCCAGGAACACGCGGCAAGGCCGCGCGTTTTCGGGAGGAAAAACAAGAACATGGATGCAGTCTGGATGGACAGTCATTGTCATCTGCAAGCGCCGGAATTCGCGGCGGATCGCGATGCGGTCTGGTCGGCGGCGCAGGCGGCGGGGGTGGCGGGCGCGCTCTTGCCCGCCGTGAGTCTGGCGGACTGCGCGGCGGTGGACGCCTGTTGCGCGCGGTACGCCGGACTTTTTCCGGCCTACGGGATTCACCCCCTGTTTGTGGATACGGCGGACGCGGCGCATCTGGCGCGGCTGGCAAAAATGCTGGAACGCGCCCGCCCGTCGGCATTGGGCGAAATCGGTCTGGATGGCTGGGTTGAGCGCGCGGATTTTTCCCGTCAGACCTTTTTTTTCACGGCGCAGCTCAAACTGGCGCAAGACTTCGATCTGCCAATCATCCTGCATGTCCGCAAGGCGATTGACGCCGTGCTGGGCCATCTGCGCCGTTTCCGGATCAAGGGCGGCATTGCCCACGCCTTCAATGGCAGCCGCCAGCAGGCGGACGAATTTTTGCGGCTGGGCTTCAAACTGGGCTTTGGCGGCAGCCTCACCTACCCCGGCAGCCGCCGCATTCGCGCGCTGGCGCAAACCCTGCCGGATGAAGCGCTGGCGCTGGAAACCGACGCGCCGGACATCCCGCCCCGCTGGCTCGCCCGCCAGCGCAACCGTCCGGCGGAACTCCCCGCCATAGGCCGCGTCCTCGCCGAACTGCGCGCCACAAGCGTCCCCCACATCGCCGCCCTGACCCGCCAGAACACGCTGGCGGTCATCGGGGAGCAGGCATCAAAGGTCAGGCGTTAGCAACCGCTCTGATCCCAACCACGCGTCGCCGCCCGCAAGGGCTACAGGGACAGGGCTGCCAGCAAATCCTGTTCGAGTTTCAGGCGGGGAGCGCGTTTGTTCAGAGCGGGGCCGGAGATGAGGAAGGTGTCTTCGACGCGCTCGCCCAGGGTGCTGATGCGGGCGGCGTTGATGGCGATGTTGTGACGGGCGAGGACGACGGCGATGTGGTAGAGCAGGCCGGGACGGTCGACCGCGATGAGCGAGAGCGCCTGCTGATCGCCGCGTTCGTCGGGATGGATGTGGATTTCCGGCGTGACGGGGAAGTGTCGCACCTGCCGCGAGAGGCGACCCTGTGCGGGCGCTTCGGCGGGGACGCCTTCGGCGAGACGCGCCGCCAGTTCGGTTTCAATGAAGGCGATCATGTCGCGGTCGCTGGCGTTACCGGCGACATCGAGCAGAATAAAACTGTCGAGCGCGTAGCCGTGGCGGGTGGTGTGCAGCTTGGCCTCGGCGATGCTGTACCCGGCGCGGGCGAAAAAAGCCGCCATGCGTAAAAAGAGATCGGGGCGGTCCCCGGCATAAGCCATGACCTGCAAGCCGCCGCCGGGGTGAACACGCGCCTTGACCACGGGCTTGTCGATGTCGATGCGATAGTGCAGGGCGCGGGTATGCCAGGCGATTTCCTCGGCGGTGTGGCGCAGGAAATACACGGTGTCGAACTGCTTCCACAGGCGTTCGTGCACGGTGTCGGAAAGCGCGAAGTAACGTAACAGGCTCATGGCTTCGGCCTGGCGTTCCTGAATGACGCCTTGCGGTTCTTGCGGCGTTCCGGTTTCCAGATAGCGCAGGGTGAGGCGGTAGAGGTCTTCGAGCAACTTGGCCTTCCAGTTGTTCCAGACCTTGGGACTGGTGCCGCGAATATCGGCGACGGTCAGCAGATAGAGCGCGGTGAGGCGACGCGCGTTCCCGACCTTTCCAGCGAAGGCGGCGACGACTTCCGGATCGGCGATGTCCTCTTTTTGCGCCACCTGCGACATGTAAAGATGCGCGCCCACCAGCCAGACGATGAGTTCCGCGTCTTCGGCATCCACGTAGTGCCCGGCGCAAAATGCGCGCGCGTCTTCCATGCCCAGCAACGAATGGTCGCCGCCGCGTCCCTTGGCGATGTCATGGAACAGCGCCGCGACATAGAGCGTCCAGGGACGGGCGAAGGCGTTGTGCAGACGGCTGCAATAAGGGTATTCGTGGGCGAATTCCTCCACGGCGAAGCGGCGCAGATTGCGGAGCACCTGCAGGATATGCTGGTCGACGGTGTAGGCGTGAAACAGGTCGTGCTGCATCTGACCGACGATTTTGCCGAAGGCGGGCAGGTAGTTGCCGAGGATGTCGTACTGGTTCATGCGCCGGAAAGCGTGGACAACGCCCTGTCCGCCCTGAAAGAGGCGCAGGAACAGGCGGCGGTTTTCCGGATTCCGGCGAAAGTCGGGCGTGATCAGGACGCGCCCGCGCCACAGGGCGCGCAGGGTGCGGGCGCTCATGCCGCGCAGTTCCGGATGCGCTTGCAGGAGCAGAAAACTCTCCAGCAGCGCGGATGGATGCTCTTCAAACACTTTTGCGTGCGTGAGATCGAGAAATTCGCCCAGGATGCGAAAACGCGCGTTGAGCGGGCGCGGCGGCGGGACATCAACGGCAGGAATCAGTTCAGCGGCGATGTTTTGCAGCAGGATGGCGTTCAGTTGCGTCACCCGTTTGGCGGTGCGGTAATAGCTCTGCATCAACACTTCCGAAGGCCGCCGCGCGTCCGGAGAAACGACGCCCATGACGCTGGCGAGCGCCTCCTGATGGTCGAACAACAGCTTGTCTTCGCGCCTTCCGGTCAGCAGATGCAGACGGATACGCAGGTTTTGCAGCGTGTTTTCGCATTGCCGCAACTGGACATGACCATCCCGGGAAAGCAGGCGCCGCGCTTTCAATTCCCGCCAGTTCGCGCCATAGCCGCCGGCCTTGGCGACCCAGAGAATGTTTTGCAGGTCGCGCAGACCGCCGGGGCTTTCCTTGCAATCGGGTTCGAGGCTGTAGGGCGTGTCCTGATAACGCTGGTGGCGTTCTTCCTGTTCCAGTCGCTTGGCGATCAGAAACGCCTGCGGGTCGAGCTGATCCGCGAAACGCGCCTGAAAATCCTGATGGAGCGCGGCATTGCCGATCAGATGGCGGCTTTCCAGCAAGGCCGTTTGAATGGTGATGTCGCCTGCGGTCGCCTTGAGGCATTCGGCAATGGTGCGCACACTGTGCCCAACTTCCAGACCAATATCCCAAAAGAGGCTGACCAGACGCGCCAGTTTTTCCTGCAAGGCGGCGTCGGCTTCAGCGGGCAACAGAATCAGCAGATCGACATCCGACCCCGGATACAGTTCGCCGCGTCCGAAGCCGCCGACCGCCGCCAGCGTCAGTTCGGGCGGAAAATCCATGTACGCCCAGAGCCGCGCCAGAACGCCATCGACCAGACAGGCGTGTTCGGCAAGATATAACGCCGCATTGGGCGTGGCGACATACTCATCGGCCAGCGCCTTGCGCTTTGTCCGCAAGGCTTCGCGCAGGGTTCCGGTCAGCGCCAGGTCATCCGCGTTCATCCGCAAATTCACACGTCCATGCCTTCCGGCGCGGGCGGGCAGTCGGCGGAAAGCGTCAGCACCTCGACGCCCGTCTCCGTCACCAGCACCGTATGCTCCCACTGGGCGGAAAGGCTGCGATCGCGCGTCGTCACCGTCCAGCCGTCCGGCATATGGCGGATGGCGGCCTTGCCCGCGTTAATCATGGGTTCGATGGTGAAAATCATGCCGGGCGCGAGTTTCTCGCCCTGCCCTGCCTTGCCGTAATGCAGCACTTGCGGATCTTCGTGAAAGGCGCGACCAACGCCGTGTCCGCAGAATTCGCGCACCACGGAACAGCCGTTTTTTTCCGCGTGTTTCTGGATAACCGCGCCAATATCGCCCAAACGCCCGCCGGGCTTCACCGCCCGGATGCCCAGCCACAGGCACTCAAAAGTAATATCGCACAGGCGTTTGGCCTGAATGGAGGGATTGCCGGGCAAAAACATGCGACTGGTATCGCCATGAAAGCCGTCCTTGATGACGGTGACGTCCAGATTCACGATGTCGCCGTTTTTCAGGGGACGTTCATTGGGAAAGCCGTGGCAAATCTGGTGATTGACGGAAGCGCAAATGGCGAACGGATAAGGCGTATAGCCCGGCGGCGCGTAGTTGAGCGTCGCGGGAATCGCACCCTGCGCATTTGTCATGTAATCATGACAAAGTCGGTTAAGTTCCAGCGTGCTGACGCCGGGTTTGACGTAAGGCGCGATGTAATCCAGCACCTCCG
>JAIRZG010000105.1 GCA_031267345.1 Zoogloeaceae bacterium | reverse complement strand
CTTCAAGGGAAGATCCGGACGGTTTCGCCATCATGAATTCATGGCTTCGGCATTCATGCGATTGCCCTGCCACCCATGCGCCTTGCGTCGCGCCAGCAAGAGCCATGTTAGAATCTGCCCCTTTGTGATTTTGCGTGGCGGTTTTGCGTTTTCATGTCCGACGATAATTTTCTGGTCAATATCGAGAACCTGCGATTCGATTACGGCGGCAAGCCGGTTTTGCAGGGGATCAACATGCGGATTCCCAGAGGGCGGGTGGTCGCCATCATGGGCGGATCGGGGTGCGGCAAGACCACCCTGTTGCGGCTGATCGGCGGCCAGTTGCGCCCCACGGCGGGCAGTGTGCGGGTGGCGGGCGAGGCGATCAACGAGATGAGTCATGCCCGTCTTTACGCCTTTCGGCGGCGCATGGGGATGCTGTTCCAGTTTGGCGCGCTGTTTACCGACCTTTCGGTATTCGAAAATGTGGCTTTCCCCTTGCGCGAACATACGGATTTGCCGGAAGACCTGATCCGCGACCTGACCCTGATGAAGTTGCAGGCCGTGGGGCTGCGCGGGGCGCGGGATTTGATGCCCAATGCGCTTTCCGGCGGCATGGCGCGGCGCGTGGCGCTGGCGCGGGCGATGGCGCTGGATCCGGCGCTGATCATGTATGACGAACCTTTTACCGGTCTGGATCCGATTTCCCTGGGGGTGATCGGGCAATTGATCCGGCGGCTGAATGACGCGCTGGGCGCGACTTCCATCATGGTGACGCATGACGTGCAGGAATCGCTGCGGATGGTGGATTACATTTATTTCATTTCCGGAGGCAGGGTGGTCGCCGAAGGCGCGCCGGAAGAAGTGCGCGCTTCCACGGATCCGTTCGTGCGTCAGTTTATCGCCGCGAAAGCGGACGGACCGGTTTCCTATCATTTTCCCGCGCCGGAAATGGCGGCGGAGTTTTTGGGAGCGGCGCATGTCTAGGGTGTTGAACGCGCTGCGTTTTTTGGGCGGTCAGACCGTCAATCGCGTCTGGCGGCTGGGCTGCGCCAGCCGTTTCTTTCTGGCGGTGCTGATGAAATCCGGCGCGGCGCTGGCGCGCTTTCAATTGACCTTGCGGGAAATCTGGTTTGCGGGCGTGTTGTCATTGCTCATCATCCTGGTTTCCGGCCTGTTTGTCGGGCTGGTGCTGGGTTTGCAGGGCTACGAGATTTTGCAGCGTTACGGTTCGGCGCAGGCCTTGGGGACGATGGTCGCCTTGTCGCTGTTGCGCGAACTGGGGCCGGTGGTGGCGGCGCTGCTGTTCGCGTCGCGCGCCGGTTCCGCCATTACCGCCGAAATCGGCCTGATGAAGACCACCGAGCAGTTGAAGGCGATGGACATGATGGCGGTTGATCCGGTGGCGCGCGTGGTTGCGCCGCGTTTCTGGGGCGGCGTCATTTCCATGCCGATTCTGGCGATGCTTTTTTCCAGCATGGGCATTTTTGGCGGCTGGCTGATTGGCGTGGTTTTTCTGGGCGTTGATGATGGTGCGTTCTGGTCATCCATGCAGGCGTCGGTGAATTTTCGTTATGATGTCTGGAACGGTATTTTCAAAAGCGTCATTTTTGGCGTGGCGGTGTCCGCCATTGCCGTTTTTGAAGGTTACGATTCGGAACCCACGGCGGAAGGCGTCTCGCGCGCCATTACCCGCACCGTGGTCACTTCGGCGCTTGCCATTCTGGCGCTGGATTTTGTTTTGACCTCTTTCATGTTCAGAGGAACGCTATGAAACGCTCTACGCTCGATCTCTGGGTCGGCTTTTTTGTTGCCATCGGCATTGGCGCGCTGTTGTTCCTGTCGCTCAAGGTAAGCAGTTTTTCCGGCATTGACCAGAAAGAAGCCTATGTGCTGCAAGCCCGCTTCGACAATATCGGCGGCCTCAAGATCAAGGCGCCGGTTAGAAGCGCGGGCGTACTGGTCGGAAGGGTGACGGACATCCGCCTGGATACCGAAACTTACGAGGCGCTGGTGGAAATGCGTATTGACAGCCACTATGTCTTTCCGGCGGACAGCTTTGCCGCCATTTATACGTCGGGTCTGCTGGGCGATCAGTATATCGGCCTGCAAGCGGGCATCGACGCGGAAAAACGCCTTGTCAATGGCAGCGACATCAAAAAGACCCAATCCGCCGTGGTGCTGGAACAACTGGTCAGTCAATTCCTCTTCAACAAGGCGGCGGAAGGGCAGGACGCGCCATGAAATCCGTTTATCCATTTTGCGTGATTGCGCTGTTGGCGCTGTTGACAGGCGGCTGCGCGAGTCAGGCGCAGCGCGCGCCCGTGGCGGCAGATCCGTTTGAGGGGTTCAACCGCGCCATGTTTTCCGTGCATCGGGAAGTCGATTCCGCGCTCATGAGGCCGCTGGCCAAGGGCTATGACACTGCCGTACCGCTGCCCGCCAGGATGAGCGTCAGCAATTTTTTTGATAATTTCCGCGACCTGGGACGCAGCGGCAACGCCTTGTTGCAGGGCAAGGGCGAGGCGGGCGCGACCGGTCTGGCGCGTTTGCTGGTCAATTCCACGCTGGGCATTTTCGGGCTTTTTGATGTCGCCAGCGAAATGGGGCTGGAAGCGGGCAACGAAAACTTTGCCCAAACACTGACGCACTGGGGCGCGCCGCCCGGCCCCTATCTGTTCGTGCCGCTGATGGGGCCGAACACGCCGCGCGATCTGGCGGGCTGGTCGGTGGATCAAAGCATTTACCCCCTCTGGCGTCATGTGGATGACCATCCGGCCTTGCGGAACTCGCTGGCGGGCGTCAACCTGGTTCGGCAGCGCGCCCTGCTGCTGCCCATAGATCACCTGCTGGACGAGGCGTCCCTTGATCCTTACGCCTATCTGCGCGACGCTTACCTGCAAAGCCGCATTGCCGCGCCAGATGACGATGCGTACAGGGATGAAGCGGACGCTGCGAACGCGGACGTTCAGTAAACTTTTTTACCCCAAGGAACCTCCGATGCATATTTTCCGATTTGTAGTGATTGCCGCCGCCAGTCTGTTGTCATTTGCCGCCTTTGCCGAGGAAAGCGCAACGTCCGCGACGCAATTGACGCCGGACGCATTGGTGCAGCACGTTACCGAGGATGTTCTGGCCTTGCTCAAACAGCAGAACAAGGGCGGCAAGGAAAGCAATACGCAAAAAACCATTGACATGGTGGAAGCCAAAGTGTTGCCACATTTCAATTTCAACCACATGACGGCGCTGGCGGTGGGGCGCGAATGGAACAAGGCCAGCGCGACGCAAAAAACAACGCTGGCGCAACAGTTTCACGATTTGCTGGTGCGAACCTACGCCAACGCGGTAACTTCCTACAGCGGCCAGAAAGTGCGCTACAAGCCGTTCAAAATGAAGCCGGAAGAAACCGATGTGCTGGTGCGTACCGAAATCCAGCAACCCGGCGGTCGCCCCATACAACTGGATTACAGTCTGGAAAAAACGGACAACGGCTGGAAAGTCTATGACGTGGTAGTGGCAGGCGTCAGCCTGGTCACCAATTATCGCGCCAGTTTCAGCGAGGAAGTCCGCAAGGGGGGCATTGACGGCCTGATCAAGTCGCTGAGCGACAAGAATGCGTCGTTGAAAAAGAATCAGGAAAAACCATGATTCGTCTGGATGCCGAGGGTTGTCTGCGGGTGGAAGCGCCCATGACGCTGGCGAACGCCCGTCTGCTGTTGCAGGCCGGAGAAGCGGCATTGCAGACGGCATTGCAGACGGGTGGGAAAAAATGCGCGCTGGAACTCTCCGGCGTCGCTGGCGTGGATTCTTCCGGTCTGGCGGTGTTGCTGGCGTGGCAGCGTTTTTGTCAGGCGCGGGAGGCGCGGCTGTGTCTGGCGGGCGTACCGGAAAACCTGCGTTCACTGGCGGATCTCTACGACCTCAACCCGCTCTTTGAGTGGGCGTAGGCGGCTTCAAACATGTCTTCCGGCGGCGGCGTCAAACCCAGCGACATTGTTCATTATCTGGATCAATACGTTATTGGTCAGGATGACGCCAAGCGGACGCTGGCGGTGGCGGTTTATACGCATCGCCGCAAGTTGGCGCTGGGGCGCGCGGATGCGGGCATGGACAAAAGCAACGTGCTGATTGTCGGCCCCACCGGGTGTGGCAAAACCTTGTTGTGCGCGACGCTGGCGCAGTATCTTTCCATTCCCTTTGTCACCGCCGACGCGACCGTGCTGGCGCAAAGCCAGTATGTCGGTCGGGAAATCGAGGCCATCATGGCGCGTTTGCTGGAACGCGCCGATGGCAATCTGCAACAGGCCGAGCAGGGCATTGTCTTCATTGACGAAGTCGACAAGCTCAAAACGGCGGGCAGCGGCGGAAAGACGACAAACGGCGTTTCCGGCGAAAGCGTGCAACACGCGCTGCTGAAAATCATGGAAGGCTACCCCGTACATTTGCCCGATGGACGGATCATTGACACCAAAGGCATTTTGTTTATCTGTGGCGGCGCGTTTGTCGATCTGGAACAGATTATGGAACGCACCCGTAGTTACGGCTATGTCGCCACGACCCAGGGTGACGACAGCAAGATACTGGAACGCCTGAACAGCCGCATCAAGCCGACGGATCTGGTCGAATTCGGCCTGATTCCGGAATTTACCGGACGCTTGCCCATTGTTGTCCGTGTCCAGCCCCTTTCCCGCGAGATGCTGGCGCGCGTCATGGTGGAGCCGCATAATGCGCTCTATCGGCAATTTCAGGGCATTCTGGCGGAGGAGGGCGTACAGCTTGTCGTCGCGTCGCGCGTTTTCGGACAGATCGCGGATATTGCGTTGGAATACAAGGCCGGCGCGCGCAGCCTGCGCGGGATTTTTGAGGAGTTGCTGACGCCGGTGCTGTTTGCCATTCCGGACAGGCCGGAGGTCAAACAGGTGCATATCCGCTCCCTGTACGAAGCGCCGGTATTTATTAACCCGCAGGATATGCCTTAGGGAAGCTCTGGATAACCGTCATTCGTGGGAATGACGAATTTTGACTTGTGCGGAGGGTTTTTAGAAATAGATCAAAATGAAAAAACCGCTTGTAGTTTTGATTTGGATGGTAATTTTATTGTCCGTCTCCACTGGCGTTAAAGCTGAGACCGACAAGGCCGATGAGATTAAGGTGGAGGTAGATACACCGGATTTGGTCGAAGCGTGTGCAGCGAACGCGAGCTATTCAGAAAGTCCATATTTTCTGGAAAATTATGGTCTGGCGATAAATGATTTTGAAAATTACCCGCAGGACATCAAATGCTTTGCTGAAAATGCCGCGCTGTGTGAACATTTTGCCGGGGAGGAGGCTTATGATGAAGCCAGAGGAAAAGATATTACCCATGCGCTTGAGAAATATTGCGCCGCCGCACAAAAACAATCCGCAGGGTTGAAGAAAAAATACATGCAAAATACGGATTTCATTAAAATACTGATGGTGTGCGATGAAGGATCGCCTGCCGTGTGCGCGTCATTTTCGGGGAAATGATCTTATTACTTTCCTCTTTGGTGTTTATCAATATCCTGCCCAGGATTTCATTATGACATTCATGAAAATTTTCCCCGGCATGGCGGCTTCCTTATTTCTTGCCGGGTGCATCCCTTATCCTGTCTATAAAACGCTTCAACCTTACGCCGAGGTTCGTGTCGTCGATGAAAGCGGGAGTCCGGTTACAGGAGCCAAGGTGAACCTTATCAGCAGCTCATATCCTTATGGCTTTGAGAGATTCAGGGTAGTCGTAAAAACTGATAATGGCCATGCTGAATTCAATAAAGTCAAGGATTTTTGCTTTGAGGTATTTTTCCTGCATGGCGCACAGTTCTACTTTTGGAATTGGTGCATAGAGAAGGAAGGGTACGAAACAATTACCACTCACTATTCAAGATCGGATCAATTCAATTCAAAACCTGTCTTTATATTGGAACCCGGTGTGTCTCAAGCGTGTTCTATCAACTCATTCGATTAACACGCCTAACCTCCTATTGCAGGGGACGGATAACGTAGCCCTTGAACTTGGGGAACCCTTGAATAACTGTTCCATCGCGGGCGATTATGCTGTTATTCCCTTGGGTGAAATCATCAACACTGGTAGCAACTACGACAAGATCACAGGTAAAGCCATCGGGGACAAGAAGAAATGAAGAAAAATCCCATGCGGCGGCGAGTGCTTGCGGCGCTGGCGATGACCGACGTCGCTGCAGACTGGCTCATGCAGGTTGGGGTAGGAAAAAAACCTATCCGTGAGTTTAGGCGCATTTACGGCTATCTCAAGGATGTTGACCTACGCCTCAAGGAAATTGGCAAAGAGCACGTCACCATCGAGAATTACGCCAAAAAACTTCCCGGATACGCTGAATATCCGGCAGACATCAGTCAACCGATTACAGACAAGGATATTATCGAATTATTCGGTTCTGCCGAGCCTTATAACCCCAATCATATTGTGGAAGAAATCCACGCCAAGTGCACACGATGGAGCGCACCACCCGCACAGGATGAAGCGTCGCAGCGGTGGTATCGAGCAGCAACGATCATATTGAACGAAGTGTTGTCCCTGCCGCCTGCCGAAGTCAAGGAATGGAAAGGCATTTATTCCGCCATGTCGCCGGAAGACGCCGAGTATTACCAAAACCCGACCGACCCGGACCTCCTGATCGAAGAAATCCGTCAGGCGGGCTTATTGGTCAGCGATGAATATCTGCCCAAGTTTGTGCCGTACAAAAAAGAAGACAAGTGAATTGGCAAAATAATTCCAAGGATGACCTGCTGGTGGTCACCCGTCGCTTCATCAATCCTGACGTATCCCGCTCCGGCTTGAACCGCCTCTTGCAGCGCGAAGGGTTGGCGAGTCTGCACACCTTGCGCGCCACCCGCGCAAAGGACAAGGAAGAGAGCGATCCTATAGCAAAGAAAAAAGGCTTCAAGACCTATGCGCCCGGCTTCCTCCCTATCGACATCAAATACCTGCCCAGGATGCCGGATGAAACAACCCGGCATTACCTCTTTGTCGCCATCAACCGCGCCAGTCGTTGGGTCTTCCTGCGGATTTACGACAATCAGAGTGAACAGAGCAGACTGGATTTCCTGAAGCGTTTGCGGACTGCCTGTCCTGTCCGGATCAGAACCATCCTGACAGACAATGGCGCGCAATTCACGGATCGCTTCACCGCCCGGGAAAAACAGGCTTCGGGTACGCACGTCTTCGATCAGGCTTGCGCTAGCGCCCGCATCGAACATCGCCTGATCTCCCCTCGTCACCCGCAGACAAACGGCATGATCGGACGCTTCAACGGGCGCATCAGCGAGCCTTGCCAGCAAACCCGATTCAGGAGCGCTGCCGAACTCGAACAGACCTTGATGGACTACCTCCAAGCCTACAACCAGTTCATCCCACAGCAGGCCATCGGCTATCAATCGCCCATCGACGCCCTCAAATCATGGCAGACCGAACATCCTGAACTCTTTGTTAAACAGGTTTATAAACAAGCGGAACGCGACAAATAGCCCCTATGGGCGGCGATGCGCGCCTTCGGCGCGGGGGGCGTTTCGGGATGAACCGCAATTCCGCCGCGTCGTTGCGCGGAAATAAGGGGGCGCGATGGTGTTTTGTATGGACGGGTTTGCAACCCGTCCTGCGCCGCTGTACGAATTGGAGACATCCTGAACCCGTGCGCGCCAGCGAAAATCCATAAG
>JAIRZG010000081.1 GCA_031267345.1 Zoogloeaceae bacterium | reverse complement strand
AATGCGGGCGGCGATATCGGCAAGCTGGGCGAATCCCTGGGGAAAATGCTGGGGGGGCAATAGGTTTTTGCGGCAAGGATGGGGCGCAGGGGTGCGTTAAAACGCGCCCCTGCCTGTCGGGTCTTCCGGCAGGTTGAATTTTGTTCGCAGGCGCAAGGCGTAGTCCTGCGCCTGTTTGACCTGAGGCGCGTTCATGTCTTCTACAAAAAGCAGATTTTCCCCGATGCGCTCGACCACGCCGCTGACGGCCTGTCGACGCGTTTCCGGTGGCAACAGGGCTTCCGCGAAGGCAACGAGATCGACGGCTATCGGCAGGTTTAACGAAACCTTGCGGACGAGGTTGATGGCGGAAGGCGGACAGATGAGGCCTTCCAGCGCCAGCGCCCAGAATTTTTCGCGCGGCAGCGGATAGTCCGCGCGGAATCGGGCAAGCTGATACAACTGAAACAGGATGAGCAGATAAACAAACGGCAGCAGCGCCAGGACATACAGGATGGGCAGAAAATACAGTCCCAGCGGCATCAGCGCCAAAACGCCCAGCGCCAGCAGGAGCGTCCCCGGCAACAGTCGGGCAAACAGCGCCGCGTCGCGCGCGCGAAACGCCTCGACCCACGCCGCGTCCGGCGTGGCGGCGTCCGGCGATGGGCAAAGCGACCAGACCAGCCGATAAGCGGGATAAAACGGCGTTATCAGCGGCAGACGGATCAGCAGGCGTTTGCCAAAGGTGGCGTTGTTGCGCGGGAACGCCACCCGATAGCCCGCAGGGAGGCGATGCGCCACGGCTTCATTGTGATACGCCAGCACGATGCAGTCATAGAGGTACAACAGGAAAATCACGGCGATCAGTTGTACCTCTGCCGGAACATGCACGCTCTGGGGACTCCGGCTTATTCCGGTTTTTTACGACGGAAAATGCGGCTGAAAAACTTGCCCAGGGCCGCGAATGCCGCCAGCGCGCCGATGACCAGCAGCTTCCAGTATTTGACCAGCAAGCCCGACTTGAGCAACGCGGCGGCGGCGCCACCGGCGATGAGCGCCGCCAGACCGTATTCCGCCACCTTGTCGCCTTCCTTGAATTCGCTGTAGCGTTGGCCTCCCACGAACTGATAGCCGTTTACCACTTTCTTGAATTCAGGCAGGGCCGCCGCCAATTCTTCCGGCGCGACCACCAGGGTTGCCGAGGTGACGCCCAGACGCCCCAGCAGACGGGTTTCATAATTGATGCCCTCCTGCTGATCAAGGGAGCTGGTGAAGCTCAGCGCCCATTCCAGACGTCGGGTCTCCGGGTCATAAAACGGCGCCTGTTTCCAGCCCATGTTCAGAAGCTCGGGCCAGCCGTTTTTGGCGCGTTCCTTGTTGCTTGCGTCCTGATCTTCGCGGATGGACTTGATCAGCGCGTCGGCGTCGATTTTTTCGTCGTCCTTGACGTGACCGGTATCCGAATATTCAAAGGTCGCCCACCAGTTGCCACTGTCCGGGCCGAAAAAATACTCCTCACCGCTGGTGGGATTCTGCGTGACGTCTTCCAGAAAGATGCGGGTATCGGCGGCGTTCAGAAACCGGTAGCCTTTCGGCACATTGAAGGTCGCCATCGGCCCCACATTGACCGTCCGGGGGCCTTCCACCCAATTCAGGCTGGCGATGATCGCCGCCGTTTTATCGGCCGCTTCTTCCGTGTTTTCTTCCTGCGCCATGAGCGCCGGACTCATGCTCCAGCCCGTAAGCCAGACGGCAAAAATCAGTAATGAACGTGAAAGCCTCATGTTTAATCCTTTTGGTTAAAAAAATTACATCAAAAACAGGGTTGCCAGACCCAGAAAAATGAAAAAGCCGCCGGAATCGGTGAGCGCCGTAATCATAACCGAACCGCCAATCGCCGGATCCGCGCCCAGACGTTGGCGCAACATGGGAATGCCCACGCCCGCGAACGCCGCCAGCAGAAGATTCAGCGTCATGGCGGCGGTCATCACCAGTCCCAGTGAAATACTTTCGTACAGCCACCAGGCCAGCGCGCCCAGCAGACCACCCCAGAGCGTGCCGTTGATCAACGCTACGCCGAGTTCTTTTTTCAACAATCGCCGCGTCGCGTCGGGCTTGACCTGTCCCATGGCGATGGCGCGCACGATCATGGTGACGGTCTGATTGCCGGAATTGCCGCCGATGCCCGCCACGATGGGCATCAAGGCCGCCAGCGCCACCAGTTTTTCGATGGAGGTTTCAAAAACGCCGATGACGCGCGAAGCGATAAAAGCCGTGACCAGATTGACCGCCAGCCACGCCCAGCGGTTTTTCACCGAATCCCAGACGGAAGCGAAAATGTCTTCTTCCTCGCGCAGACCCGCGTTCGCCAGCTGTTCAGCTTCGGATTCCTCACGGATGAAATCGACCACCGCCACCAGGGTGAGCCGCCCGACCACACGGTTCTCCGCGTCGACCACCGGCGCAGAGACCAGATCGTAACGCTCGAACGCCTGCGCCGCTTCTTCGGCCTTGTCTTCCGGCTGAAAACGCACTACATCCTTTTTCATGGCGGCGCGCACATCTGAATCCGGATCGTGGGTGAGCAGACTTTCCAGCGTCAGGACGCCTTCCAACCGTTCGTCGCGGTCGATTACGAAAATCTTGTCGGTATGCTCCGGCAGTTCGTCGAAACGGCGCAGGTAGCGCAGGACGACTTCGAGGGTGACATCCTCGCGCACCGTCACCATGTCGAAATCCATGAGCGCGCCCACCGTGCCTTCCGGGTAGGAAATGGCGGCGCGCAACTGCGCCTGTTCTTCCGGCGGCAGCGCCTGGAAAACGTCTTCCACCACCTCTTGCGGCAGGTCGGGCACCAGGTCGGCGAGTTCGTCGGTATCGAGGGATTCCGTGGCGGCGACCAGTTCATGCCGCTCCATGGCGTCGATCAGGGTCTCGCGCACCGCGTCGGAGACTTCCAGCAGGATTTCCCCGTCGCGCTCTGCCCGCACCATGTCCCAGACCAGCAAACGCTCTTCCAGTGGCAGGGCTTCCAGCGCGTAGGCCACATCCGCCGGGTGCATGGCGTCGAGCCGGACGCGCAGATCGTTGAGGATTTGCGCGGTCAGCGCCGTATTTTGCGCAGCATCCTGCGCCGGTTGCGACGATTCCGGATCCAGCGCCGCAACCAACGACTGCCGATAACGGGCAAGCAGGCTCTCCACCTCGCGCAGACGCTCCTGTAGGTCGTCCGTATCGTTCAGTTGTTCTTCGTTCATGACGCGCCGCCGCAAAAGAAGCGGCATTCTAGCACCCCGACGCGCAGTAGACCGCACAAGTTTTCGTTATTGCCGCTTATCCAATGGAATGGCGAAGGGGGAACCATAAGTCAGAGGTCAGGGATCAGCGGGGGCGCGATAAATCGCGCCCCCGTACGCTGTTTTTTCTCACTGGACAACCCAAAAATGGTGTGCGCCATCGCGTTCCAGTTGGGCGACGAGACCGAATTCCCAGTCGAGGTAGGCTTGCATGGCGGCGGCGCTGTTGTCCGTGCCTTCGTAGGGACGACGGTAGCGATCCAGCGGTTCGGAGGCCAGATGTTCCGTCTGTTCCAGCGGCAGGTTCGCGGCTTTCCAGGCGTTGCTGCCGCCTTCCAGCACAAAAACCTTGCTGCGGGTTATCTCCGCCAGTTCCGCAAAAGCAAAATGCGCCAGCAGACTGCTGGCGCAGGTGAGCACATAGCGGGACGCTGCGGGGATTCTGGATAGCGCCTCGGCGAGCTGGACGCGCGACACGAACCACGCGCCAGGGATATGACCGCGCTGGTAGTTGACGTAAGCGGTCAGGTCAATGACGACAGGCGGCTCGCTGGAAGCCTGCCAATCGACCAGTGTAGCCGGAGAAACGCACGGCGTATCCGGCACGGACGGCAACGGCGCTTGCCAGGGGCCGCGTTCCGTGCGCGCGGCGGCATCGGTCAGGGTCAGCGTATAGACTTCCCAGTCCATTTGCGCCAGCCAGGAAGCCGTCATGTTGGCGCGCACGCCATCATCATCGAACAGCACCATGCGCGCGCCGCGCGCCGGAGCGCTCATTTCCGTTTCCTGCACCAACTGACCGCCCGGGACGGAACGAAAATCCGGCAAATGTCCGGCGGCGTATTCTTCCGGATCGCGGACATCAAAAAAGTATGTCGTGCGTCCGGCCTGATTTTTCCAGGGGGCAATTTCCGCCAGGGTTGTTGCGCTGACCCCTGCGCGTTCCGCCAGTCGTCTGGCGCGCGCCGCCGCTTCCTGTCGGGCGGATTCCGTTACCATCCCGAAACGCCGCGCCTGTCCATGTTCCAGCGTTTGTCCGGCCAGCGTCCAGCCGATGGCGCCGTTTTTGAGCGCGAACACCGGATTTTGCTGACCGACATTGAGGAGCGATTGCGCGCCGATGATGCTGCGTGTGCGTCCGGCGCAATTGACGACAATCGTCGTCGCGCGGTCAGGCGCGAGCGTCGAAGCGCGCAGCGCCAGTTCCGCGCCGGGGACGTTGACGGCGGCGGGAATGCTCATGGTCTGGTATTCGTCAAAGCGGCGCACGTCCAGCACGATGACATTCGCTTTTGTCTCCAGCAGATTTTTCACCGCTTCGGCGCTCAACATGGGCGTGTCGAGCG
>JAIRZG010000184.1 GCA_031267345.1 Zoogloeaceae bacterium | reverse complement strand
GCACGAAATGAAGGCGCTTTATGATTCCAAACGGGTAACAATCAGCGAAATATGCGAAAGGTATAGGATCGCAAAAATGACGTTTTACCGCACGGCGCTTGGGCGTCACTACGGATATGAAAAAAACAAGAGGGAACGCGAAACATGATCCTGTTCTGGAAGCATTGGGCGCAGTCCGTGAAGAGCGCGGAAAATTTTTCAGGTGGACGATAAATTCTGCTTAACGGCTTGTCATGCGCACGGACAATGGGCAGACCGATAGCTGATTTCAAGCGGCTGGCTTGGCGGCGCATCGTACCCAACGGCAGGAAGCGCCGCGCAGGCGTCAGCGCGACAACCTTGACCGTGAGCGGCGGCTTCCAGCATGAATTTTCGCAAGATTGCGTCAGATCCGGGTTGATAACCTTTGCCGGGGCTTTTTAAACATGTAAAGTTATGCGTTAGGTTACTTTTCGCGCCTTCATACACTCGACATGAATAATTTTTGAGTGGAAAATCGCTTGTCTTTCCCTGAATTTTTTCATGAATTTTTTCTGGAGGTTTCACGATGAAAAACAAGCATTTTTTGTTCGTATTTTTTGCGTTTTTTACTGCGCTTTCCACGTCTGTTGCCGCGCAGAACACAGGCGAGTTGTTCACTGGCGACAAGAAGGATGCCTGCGAAGCCTTGCTGTGTCTATCGTCCGGCCAGCGTCCCGACGAGTGTCAACCCTCGCTTGATCGGTATTTCGGCATCAAGAAGAAGAAAATGTCAGATACGATTGAAGCGCGGCATGATTTTCTGAAAAAGTGTCCCGCCTCCGAAGACAGCCAGGAAATGAAGGCGTTGACGAGCGCCATTGCTCACGGCGCGGGTCGTTGTGACACCGACTATCTGAACGCTACGCTGCGCAAGCAGATCAGGGTTTATGCGTGTAGAACCACAACCATCAATGACAAGAAGATGACGCAAACCGTGACCTATCACGAAAAAAAACCGGCCTACGGGAACTGCCAACAGCAAACGATCAGCGTCATCGACTCGAAACAACCCGCATACTGCGTGGCCTATCAAGATCACGCATACACGTTTGAAATTGGCGTCAAGTACGTTGGAGACCCCTACAACGGCGGACATTGGGAGTAGGATACGCAAGCCGGAGGCTTTCGCCTTTGACTTCATCGGACAACCAACTCCGGTTGAAACCCCGCCCGCTGATAAGGTGGGAGCGAACCTCGGTCGGAAAGTCTGACGCTGATTTTTTGTTTTGCCTGCCCGCCGTTATCGGCGGGCTTATTCCTGAAACGCCAGATCGCGCGTCTTGCGCGCTTTCGGCCAGGCCAGAAGGCAGAGCAGCAGGGCAGAGATAACCAGCAAGGTGAGGCTGATGGGACGGGTGAAAAAGACGGAGGCGTCGCCACGCGCCAGCAGCATGGCGCGGCGCAGGTTTTCTTCCATCATCGGGCCGAGCACAAAACCCAGGAGCAGCGGCGCGGGTTCGCAATCCAGCTTGACGAACAGATAACCCAGCACACCGAAAAACAGCGTCAGGCCCACTTCAAAGGCGCTGTTGTTGACGCTGTAGACGCCGATGCAACAAAACAGCAGGATGACGGGATAAAGCAGACGATAAGGCACTTTCAGAAGACGCACCCACAGGCCGATCAGCGGCATGTTCAGGAGCACCAGAAACAGGTTGCCGATCCACATGCTGACAATCAGTCCCCAAAACAACGCCGGACGTTCTTCCATCACCTGCGGACCGGGGACGATGCCGTGAATCATCATCGCGCCCACCATCAACGCCATGACCGCGTTCGAGGGCAATCCCATGACCAGCAACGGAATGAAGGAAGTTTGCGCCCCCGCGTTATTGGCGGCTTCCGGCCCGGCGACGCCTTCGATTGCGCCCTTGCCGAAACGCGACGGGTCGTCCGCCAACTTTTTTTCCAGCGTGTAGGAAGAAAAGGAAGACAGCACCGCTCCCCCGCCCGGCAGAATGCCCAAAAGCGAACCCAATGCCGTGCCGCGCAAGACCGGCTTCCAGGATTTGAGCATGTCCTGCCAGGTTGGCCACAGGCTGCCGATGCGCGTGGCGAACACGTCACGGTTTTCCGCGCGCTCCAGATTGATGATGATTTCAGCGATGCCGAAAAGCCCCATCGACAGCACCACAAAACTAATGCCATCAGCAAGTTCAGGAATGCCGAAGGTAAAGCGTTCCGCGCCCGAATTCACGTCCGTGCCCACCAGTCCCAACACCAGCCCCAGCACTACCATGGCGACGGCCTTGAAGACATCGCCCTGCGCCAGCACCACGGCGGCGATCAATCCCAACAGCATCAGAGAAAAGTATTCCGTCGGGCCGAATTTCAGGGCGAATTCGGAAAGTGGCGCGGCGGCGGCAGCGATGACCAGCGTGGCGACCGTACCCGCGAAAAAGGAGCCGAGCGCGGCGACGCCCAGCGCCGCCCCGGCGCGTCCCTGTCGCGCCAGCGCGTAGCCATCCAGGCAGGTGACGACGGAAGAGGATTCTCCCGGCAGATTGACCAGAATCGCCGTTGTCGAGCCACCATACTGCGCGCCGTAATAAATGCCGGACAACATGATGAGCGCCGAAAGCGGCGGCAATCCGTAGGTTACCGGCAAGAGCATGGCGATAGTCGCCACCGGCCCCAGACCCGGCAAAACGCCGATCAGGGTGCCGAGCAACGCGCCCAGGAGGCAGTACCCCAGGTTTTGCCAGGTCAGTATCGCTTCCAGGCCGATACCCAGATGCGCAATCAGTTCCATGACGCAGCGTCAGGCAGGCAGAAGCGATAAGGGCAAACCCAGTCCCCAGACAAAAACGCCTGCGCCGAAGAGCGCCATGGCAAGGCCCAGCGGCAACAACTCGCGCAGTCGGGATTCATGATGCGCCGAGCCGGAAAGAGCGATGAGCGCAAGGGTCGCCGCCGCCAGTCCGATGCTGCCCAGCAATCCGGCAAAGGCGAGCACTCCCGCGCCGATCAGCAGCACGGGTTTGAACATCAGACGACCAATGAAATGTCGACGTCGTGAAAAAATGGCGCGCAACAATACCGTTCCGCCAAGAATCGCCAGAAAGCCGCCCAGCAACAGCGGGAAATACCCCGCGCCCATTCGCATGGCGGAACCCAGCGGATACTGGTGGACGCTGACCGCCGCCACGACCAGACCCGTCAGGCAAAACAGCAATCCGGCGACGACATCCTGATGTTTGAAAAGGGATAAAGACATGCGACAGGCTCCAAGGCAAGAAACAATGAAGCGAATAATGAAAGCCTTGCCAACAGAGGGGAAATACAAATATCCGCTTTACTTATGGTGAATCTGTCTCCTTGCTTATTCGGGAAAAGCATAAGCATTGCCGAAGAATGGCGGAATTTCTGGCGCAACAAACCTGCTGCGTCCGCGATGCGCCCCTGTTCTTCTCCCCTCTCCCCTTGTGGGAGGGAGGTAGGGGTTTTGGAGGGGTCGGAGGAGAGGGCGCAAGGTCAAGTTTCCTCCCCTTGAAGGGGAAGGGAGTGAAGCAGGCGCCGCGCATGACTGCCGATGAGAAACGTGTTCATGCGGTTGCCCTGCGCCGTCACCTTTATCCTGCAATGCGACTGCCCGATTCATGCGAAAATGCGCAGCAGTTTCAAACGCCTTGCTCGCGCTGTCCGGCAACGCCTGTCCAAAAGGATTCGACCATGACTGAAACCTTCTATGAAGTCTTGCGCCGTCAGGGAATCACCCGACGCAGTTTTCTGAAATTTTGTAGCCTGACCGCCACTTCGCTGGGGCTTTCCGCCGCCGCCATGCCGAAAATCGCGCAGGCGCTGGAAACGAAACCGCGTACGCCGGTCTTGTGGCTGCACGGTCTGGAATGCACCTGCTGCTCGGAATCCTTCATTCGCTCGGCGCACCCGCTCACCAAGGATGTCGTGCTTTCCATGCTCTCCCTCGATTATGACGATACGCTGATGGCTGCCGCCGGGCATCAGGCGGAAGCCATCATCGAACAGGTAAAGGCAAAGTACAAAGGCAATTACATCGTGGCGGTGGAAGGCAATCCACCCTTGAATGAGGATGGCATGTTCTGTATTCAGGGTGGGCGGCCTTTCGTGGAGAAGCTGAAGGAAACCTGCGCCGACGCCAAGGCGGTGATCGCCTGGGGCTCCTGCGCCGCCTATGGTTGCGTACAGGCGGCGCGTCCGAATCCGACGCGCGCCACGCCGATTGGCAAAGTGATCAGCGGCAAGCCGATTATCAACGTGCCGGGCTGCCCGCCGATTGCCGAGGTGATGACCGGCGTGGTGACGTACATGCTCACCTTTGACCGCATTCCGGCGCTGGATCGGCAGGGGCGTCCGAAAATGTTTTACGGTCAGCGCATTCACGACAAATGCTATCGGCGCGGGCATTTCGACGCCGGACAGTTCATCGAAGCCTGGGATGACGAATCGGCAAAGAAAGGGTTTTGCCTGTACAAAATGGGCTGCAAGGGGCCGACCACCTACAACGCCTGTTCCTCGATGCGCTGGAATGGCGGCATTTCCTGGCCGGTGCAATCCGGGCACGGTTGTCTGGGTTGTTCCGAAGATGGCTTTTGGGACAAGGGCAGTTTTTATGACCGCGTGACCGGCATTCACCAGTTCGGCATTGAAGCCAACGCCGACGCCATCGGCGCGGCGGTCGCCATCGGCACGGGCGCGGGCATCGCCGCCCACGCCGCCCTCACCGCGCTGGACAGCATGAGAAAGCGCGTGAGTCAAAAAGAAGCCGCGCAGGAAGGAGTCGAGGCATGAGCTACGAAACGCAAGGTTTCAAACTCGACAATTCCGGTCGCCGCGTGGTGGTCGATCCCGTTTGCCGCATTGAAGGCCACATGCGGGTGGAGGTGAATCTGGACAGCGACAACGTGATCCGCAACGCCGTGTCTACCGGCACCATGTGGCGCGGACTGGAAGTCATCCTGAAAGGCCGCGACCCGCGCGACGCCTGGGCGTTTACCGAACGCATCTGCGGCGTGTGCACCGGCACGCACGCGCTTACTTCCATCCGCGCCGTGGAAGACGCGCTTGCCATCCAGATTCCCGAAAACGCCCACCTGATCCGCAACCTCATGCAGTTGAACCTGTATGTGCATGACCATCTGGTGCATTTTTACCATCTGCACGCGCTCGATTGGGTGGATGTGGTTTCCGCCCTGAAGGCGGACCCGCAAAAGACTTCGGCGCTGGCGCAGAGCATTTCCGCCTGGCCGCTATCTTCACCCGGCTATTTCCGTGATGTGCAAACCCGATTGAAAAAGTTTGTCGACAGCGGTCAGCTTGGCCCTTTCTCGAACGCCTATTGGGGCAATCCGGCCTACAAACTGCCGCCGGAAGCCAATCTGATGGCGGTGACGCATTATCTGGAAGCTCTTGATTTCCAAAAGGAAATTGTCAAGATTCACGCCATTTTCGGCGGCAAAAACCCGCACCCCAACTGGCTGGTGGGCGGCGTACCCTGCGCCATCAATCTGGAAGGCACGGGAGCGGTCGGCGCGGTGAATATGGAACGGCTGAATCTGGTGAAAAGCGTCCTCGACCAGTCCGCCGCCTTCATCGAACAGGTCTATATTCCCGACCTGCTCGCCATCGCCTCGTTCTACAAGGATTGGCTCTATGGCGGCGGCATCGCCTCGCAAGCCCTGCTGGCTTACGGTGACATTCCCGACCTCGCCAACGATTATTCGGCAGGCAACCTGCTGTTGCCGCGCGGCGCGATCATCAACGGCGACCTCGGCACGATTCACGAAGTCGATTTGAAAGACCCGGAACAGGTGCAGGAATTCGTCGCCCATTCCTGGTACAAATATCCGGACGAAAGCAAAGGCCTGCATCCTTTCGACGGCATTACTGAACCCGACTTCACGCTGGGCGCGAATACCAAAGGGGGGAAGACGCGCGTAGAGGCCTTTGATGAAGCGGGCAAGTATTCGTGGATCAAGGCCCCGCGCTGGCGCGGTCACGCGATGGAAGTCGGCTGCCTGTCGCGCATGGTGTTGGCTTACCTGCAACCCGGGCGTTATCCCTTTGTCAAGGAAACCATTGATGGCGTGTTGAAAAAACTCGATCTGCCGTTGACCGCGTTGTTTTCCACACTGGGACGCACCGCCGCCAGAGGCATTGAGACGCTCTATTGCGTCCAGTTGCAGCAGCAGATGTTTACCCGTCTGATGGATAACCTGAAAGCGGGCGACCACAACACCGCCAACGTGAGCCTTTGGGAGCCTGCCACCTGGCCTGTTGAAGCGCAGGGCGTAGGCTTTACCGAAGCGCCGCGCGGCGCGTTGGGGCACTGGATCAAGATCAGGAACGGCAAAATCGACAATTACCAGTGCGTCGTTCCCACCACCTGGAACGGCAGCCCGCGCGACCCCGGCGGGCAGATCGGCGCTTTTGAAGCCAGTCTCCTGAATACGCCGTTGGCAAAAGCCGACGAACCGCTGGAAATCCTGCGCACCCTGCATTCCTTCGATCCCTGTCTGGCCTGCTCGACGCACGTGATGCGTCCCAATGGACAGGAAATGGTCACGGTCAAGGTGCGCTGAACCCGGACAAGAGGAAAACGCCATGCTTTCCCAAAACGACATCCAGGAAGCCGAACGCAGCGGACGCCAGGTCTATTCCGTCTACGTCTTTGAGGCGCCGCTCCGCGTCTGGCACTGGTTGAACGCCCTTTTCATGGTCATCCTTGCCGTTACCGGCTACCTGATCGGCAAGCCTTTGCCGACACTGACCGGAGAGGCTGCCGACCATTACATGATGGGCTACGTCCGCTTCGCGCATTTCGTCGCCGGTTATCTGTTCGCCGCCGGTCTGGTTGTCCGACTGTACTGGGCCTTTGTCGGCAACCGTCACGCCCGGCAGATTTTTCTCCTGCCCTTCACGGACAAGGAATGGTGGCGCGAAGTGCTCTACGAGCTGCGCTGGTACCTGTTTCTGGAACACACGCCCAAAAAATACCTCGGTCATAATCCGATGGCGCTGTTGATGATATTCTTCTTTTTCACCGTCCTCGCCTTCGGCATGACCTTGACCGGCTTCGGCCTCTTTGTCGAGTTCAAGGGCGCAGGCGGCATCGGTGATTTTTTCTTCGGCTGGGTCGTGCCGCTGCTGGGCGGCTCGCAACAGACGCATA
>JAIRZG010000053.1 GCA_031267345.1 Zoogloeaceae bacterium | reverse complement strand
CGCACCAAAATCAGCAAAGAGGCGCGTATGCAAGGAGAACTGAAATTCAGTCCTATAGAAATGAACAAAATGTTCTCCCAACGCCTGGAAGCGGAATGCTGGAATGAGAGTCGGGTATCCTATTGGGTAACGCAGGATGAAAAATTGATTCGCACTACCATGACGCTGCCTGCCGAAGAACAAAAGAAAAAGATAGAAACCGCAGGAGAACAGCCGATTTTCAGCTATAACCAGACAGATTTTGTCAAAGACCGGGTAGCGCTCGAAGTACAGTTTGGCAAATATGCTTTTGTCGCCTATGACCTGTTTGTCAAACATCTGGCTTTTTATGTGCGTGACGAAATCGATGTGGGGATTGAGATTCTTCCGATGAAATCTTTGCAGGCGGAAATGTCCTCCGGCCCCGGCTACTTTGAAGGAGAGCTTTACAACGTCATCCGTAATGGGCGTGGCGTACCTTCCGTTCCCCTGGTCATGATAGGCATTGCGCCTTGAATAATCACATTTTTGGAGTAAACCCCATGATTGTCCCGCAGCAGATATTGCAATACGCCATAGCGGCAACACCCTCTGGAAAAAACTCTTTGAATTCCAACTAATCGGATCGTCATGAAAATTCAACAAGCCCTGATTTCCGTCTCCGACAAGGCGGGCGTTCTCGAATTTGCCCACGGTCTCGCGGCGTTGGGCGTCAAGCTTTTGTCTACCGGCGGCACGGCAAGGCTGCTCGCTGACGCGGGACTTGCCGTTACCGAAATCGCCGACTACACTGGCTTTCCTGAAATGCTGGATGGGCGGGTGAAGACCCTGCATCCCAAAGTGCATGGCGGCATCTTGGCGCGGCGCGACCTGCCGGAGCATCTGGCGACGCTGGCGGCGCACGACATTCCCCCCATTGATTTGGTCTGCGTCAATCTCTATCCGTTCGCCGCCACCGTCGCCAAACCCGATGTGACGCTGGCGGAGGCCATTGAAAACATCGACATCGGCGGCCCGGCGATGGTGCGTTCCGCCGCCAAGAATTATGCGGGCGTGGCGATTGTCACCGATCCCGAAGATTACGCGCCCCTGCTCGCCGAGCTGGCGGCGAATGCGGGCGAATTGCCGCTGGCGCGGCGCTTTGCGCTGGCGAAAAAAGCCTTCACCCACACCGCCCGCTATGATGGCATGATCGCCAACTGGCTGACGGGGCAACCGGAAGGCGTGGAAGCCGCGCCGGAAGCCGCAGCGCCCGTAGTGGACAACATCGCGGCAATTTTCCCCACCCGTCTGCATCTGGCTTTCGACCGCGTGGAAATCCTGCGTTATGGCGAAAACCCGCACCAACAGGCGGCGTTTTATCGCGAGCCGCAGGTTGTCTCCGGCAGCATCGCCGCCAGTCGGCAATTGCAGGGCAAGGGACTTTCCTACAACAACATCGCCGATTCCGACGCCGCCTGGGAATGCGTCAAGACCTTCCCGGAGCCGACCTGCGTCATCGTCAAACACGCCAATCCCTGCGGCGTCGCTAGCGGCGCGAGTCTATTGGAAGCCTACGAAAAGGCGTTCAAGACCGATCCCGCTTCCGCCTTCGGCGGCATCATCGCCTTCAATGGCGAAGTGGGCGAGGACGTGGCGCAGGCGATGAGCGAGAGAAAACACTTTGTCGAAGTGCTGATCGCCCCCGCTTTTTCCGCCGCCGCGCAAACACTGCTGGCCGCCAAACAGAATCTGCGTGTGCTGCAAGCGCCATTGGCGCATGACACGCACGCGCTGGAACTGAAGCGCGTCGGCGGCGGTCTGCTGGCGCAAACGCCGGACAGCTTCAACGTCCAGTCGGAACACCTGAACGTGGTGACGCAAAAAGCGCCGACGCCCGCGCAGGTGAAAGATTTGCTGTTCGCCTGCCGTGTCGCCAAATTCGTTAAATCCAACGCCATCGTTTTTTGCGGCAATGGCATGACGCTGGGCGTGGGCGCGGGGCAAATGAGCCGCGTCGATTCCGCCCGCATCGCCAGTCTCAAGGCGCAAAACGCCGGGTTGGCGCTCGCCGGTTCCGTCGTCGCCTCCGACGCCTTTTTTCCCTTCCGCGATGGTGTGGATGTGCTCGCCGCCGCAGGCGCGACCGCCGTCATCCAGCCCGGCGGCTCGCTGCGCGACGAAGAAGTGATTGCCGCCGCCAACGAACATGGTCTGGCGATGGTGTTTACGGGAGCGCGGCATTTCCGGCATTGAGCGGAGTACGACAGCAAGAAATTAGCGACAGGCCTTCAGGCCTGTCGGTCTAACGTGTTTTGGAAGGGGTTTCTCTCCCCTCCCAAAACGGTCGCCTGAAACCCCACCCTTTAGGGCGGGCAGGCTCCCACCGCCCTAAAGGGCGGGGTTTCAACCAGAGTTAGTTTTACGATGAAAAAACTTATCTTTTTGCTATTGCTTGCCGCTGTGGGATGGGTTGTTTATGAACGTTTTTCCCCACATGACAAGCCTTATGCCCATACCAGTGCACCAGAAACCAAGGTGTCTACATGGCCTGAAACTCCCCGCTATCAATGCGATGGACGCACACATTGTTCGCAGATGACCTCTTGCGAGGAGGCCGTCTGGTTTCTCGAAAATTGCCCAAACACCAAAATGGACGGCGACCATGATGGCATTCCTTGTGAACAGCAATGGTGCAATGGTGTTAACGATGACAGATAATTTGCAATCACAATGTGTGATTGCAAACATTGCTGCTGGAAAACCCGCAAAACCGGGTCAGGGCGGCGCGCGTCACGCGCCTTACGCCTTCACTAAACAGGGCATGGTCATGCTTTCCTCCGTTTTGCGTTCGTCGCCGCCCGCGCAGCAAAATCCCATCGGCTTTGCGGCGCGTATCCCCTCTACGGCCTACCCTATACGCATATCGCAATTCCGTTTCTCCTCCTTCGACGGAAGGGCGGTTTTCAGTCCCCTCCCCTTCAAGGGGAGGGTTGGGGTGGAGTTTTTCCGCCACGCGCGCCGTATCCACAGATCTGGCTGGATTAATCTTGATGCTTTGCTTTTTTCTTCCGAACTTGCGTTTTACCCCATCCCCACCCCGACCCTCCCAAAACCTTTTCCCCCTGTCCTCTCCCACAAGGGGAGGGAGCGAAACGCACCCGCCAGCGCGTGTCGATGTCGTTGTGTGCATAGGGTAGCCTCCGCGATAGCAAAAGCATGAGCACCACGCCCGACTTTATCGAATACGTCTGCGAGCAGATCGCGGGCGTCGGCGCGTTGCGTTCCAAAAAAATGTTTGGCGAATACATGATTTATGTCGAAGACAAACCGGCGCTGCTCATTTGCGACAATACCGTGTACATCAAGCGGCTGGAGGCGCTGGCGGCGGTAATGCAAAACACCGACATCGGCATTCCCTATCCGGGCGCGAAGCCGCATTACATTCTGGACATTGACGACGCGGAATTCAGCAAAAAAATCATTCGCTGCCTTGAACCCCTGCTTTCCTTACCCCAACCCCGAAAGAAAAAATCATGAAACTTCTCGTTATCGGCTCTGGTGGGCGTGAACATGCCCTGACCTGGAAACTGGCGCAAACGCCGGGTTTGCAAAAAATCTATGTCGCCCCCGGCAACGCGGGCACGGCGCGTGAGCGTGAAGTGGAAAATCTGCCTATTACCAATCCGGCGACGCTGGCGGATTTTGCCGAACAAAACAACATTCTGCTCACCGTGGTCGGCCCGGAAGCGCCGCTGGCGGCGGGCATCGTGGACATCTTTCGCGCCCGCGGGCTGAAAATTTTCGGTCCCACCAAGGCCGCCGCGCAGCTTGAATCCTCCAAGGATTTCGCCAAGCGCTTCATGGCGCGGCACAACATTCCCACCGCCGCGTTCGCAACTTTTTCCGATGTCGCCGCCGCCCATGCCTATGTGGAAAGGCAGGGCGCGCCCATTGTCGTCAAGGCGGATGGCCTGGCGGCGGGAAAGGGCGTGGTGGTGGCGATGACGCTCGCCGAAGCCCACGCCGCCATCGACGCCATGCTCTCCGGCAACACGCTGGGCGACGCAGGCGCGCGGGTGGTGATCGAAGAGTTTCTCGACGGCGAAGAAGCCAGCTTCATCGTCATGGCGGATGGCGAGCATGTCCTGCCGCTGGCGTCCAGCCAAGACCACAAACGCATCGGCGAGGGCGATACCGGCCCCAATACCGGCGGCATGGGCGCGTACTCGCCCGCGCCGGTGGTAACGCCGGAAATCCACGCCAAAGTCATGCGTGAAATCATTACGCCCACAGTAAAGGGCATGGCGGCGGACGGCATCCCCTTCACCGGCTTTCTCTATGCGGGGCTGATGGTGGGCAAGGATGGCGGCGTCAAGACGCTGGAATTCAACTGTCGCATGGGCGACCCGGAAACGCAGCCCATCCTGATGCGCCTGAAATCCGGTTTGCTGCCGCTGCTGAAACACGCGGTCGCCGGGCGTCTGGATCAGGTGGATACCGAATGGGATCGGCGCGTGGCGTTGGGCGTGGTGCTGGCTGCCGCGAATTATCCCGACACACCAAAAAAAGGCGACCGCATCAAAGGCTTGCCCGCCGAAAACCGTTTTGGCGATGATGTCCACGTTTTTCATGCGGGCACAGCGGAGAAAAAAGGCGAGATCGTCACGGCGGGCGGACGGGTGCTCTGCGTCACCGCCCTGGGCGAAAGCGTCCGTCAGGCGCAAAAGAACGCCTATGCCGCCGTCGCCAAAATCGCCTGGAAAGGAATGCAATACCGTAAGGACATCGGTTATCGAGGGATCAGGGGACAGAGAATGGAAAACCAGTAATCACGGGGAGGGACAGACAAATTTGCGGCGGCTACGCCGCCGATAACCGAATGTCATCCGTCCTCCGTCTTTTGATCCCGGAACCGATCAATCGCCCAGCCGACATGCTCGCGCACCAGCGCGGAGGGATGGTCGGCTTTTGCTTGCAGGGCGCGCAGGGCGTTCGGATGGGTCGGGGCGCAGTTGCCTAGGGCGACCGCGATATTACGCAGCCAGCGCAGGTAGCCGATGCGGCGGATGGGACTGCCCGCGAGCCTGTCCAGAAATTCGCTTTCTTCCCAGGCCATGAGTTCGGCAAGCATGGCGGTATCGAGCGAATGGCGGGAAAGAAAGGCGGCGTCGCCTGTTGGGGCGGCGTGATTCCAGGGGCAGACAAGCTGGCAATCGTCGCAGCCGTAAATGCGGTTGCCGATGGCGGGACGCAACGACTCTGGAATGCTACCGGGATGTTCGATGGTGAGATAGGCAATGCAGCGACGGGCATCCACCACGTAGGGCGCGACAATCGCCTGCGTGGGACAGGCGCGCAGGCAGCGGCTGCACGTGCCGCAATGCGCGGTGCGGGGCAAACTGGCGGGTAGCGGCAGGTTGGTATACAACTCGCCCAAAAAATGAAACGAGCCTTGTCGGGAAAGCAGCAACGTATGTTTGCCTCGCCAGCCCAGACCGCCTTGTCGGGCAAACGCCACTTCCAGCACTGGCGCGGAATCCGCGCAGACGCGCCATGCAAAGGGGCCGATGACGCTTTCCATGCGCCGCGCTAGCGCGTTCAGACGACGGCGCAGGATTTTGTGATAATCGCGTCCCAACGCGTAGCGGGAAATATAGGCGCGATCAGGATGCCCCAACGTAGAAATCGCCCGCGCCAACCCTTGTTCCGGCCAATACGCCAGCGTGACGCTGATGACGCTTTGCGCCTCCGGCAGCAACCCTTCCGGTCGGACGCGCAAATCGGCGTTGCGCGCCATATAATCCATCTCCCCGTGTCGCCCCTGTTCGAGCCAATCGGCATAGCGGGCATGGGCGTTTTTCAGTTCCGCGTCACGGACAGCGGCAATCCCCAACGCGGAAAAGCCCAGTTCCGTCGCCCAGTCTGCAAGTTGGGCGGTTAGTCGCAAAAAAGCGTCGGTATTGTGCATGGAGAAAAATTTTGCCTGAAATCGAATTACCGGATCTTGCCGCCAGCGAAGCGCTGGGAAAAGCACTGGCAACCTGCCTGCGTCCCGGACTGGTGATTTACCTGCAAGGCGACCTGGGCGCGGGCAAGACCACGCTGGCGCGCGCCCTGCTTCACGCGCTGGGCCATGCGGGGCCGGTCAAAAGTCCGACCTACGCACTGGTTGAAGTTTATGTAGTTTCGAGATTATACTTGTATCACTTTGATTTTTATCGGTTCATGTCGCCAGAGGAATTTCTTGATGCGGGACTGGACGAGTACTTTCGTGAAGACTCGATATGCCTGGTGGAATGGTCGGACAAGGCGTCCGGTTACGTTCCGCCCGCTGACCTTGTCCTTTCCCTGCGTGAGGCCGGGGCGGGACGCCGCTGCGCCTTCGCCGCCGACAGCGGGGAGGGGCGAACATGCCTGACCAAACTCTTTGCCGCGTGGCGCGCCGCCGCTTCCTGAATTTTGTCGGCGCGGCCTTTGTTTTGTCGGTAACGCCGGTTTCTGCGACGGACGCGCGTCCCACACTGCTTGCCGTGCGCGTCTGGCCGGCGGACGAATATACGCGCGTCACGCTGGAACTCAATGCCGACGTGCGCTTTTCCCACTTTACGCTGGAAGCGCCGGATCGTCTGGTGGTGGATATTGAAGGCATAGAATTCAACGCCGTGCTGAAAAGCCTTGCCGACAAGGTGGCGACCAGCGACCCTTATATCAAGCTCCTGCGCGCCGGACAATACAAACCCGGCGTGGTGCGGCTGGTAATGGAACTGAAAACGCGCGTCAAACCGCAGGTATTTACCCTGCAACCGGTGGGCGATTACGGACATCGACTGGTGCTGGACGTGTATCCGGAAATTCCGCTCGACCCCTTGCTGGCCTTGTTGCAGGAACAGCGCGACAACAACTATCCGCCGGGCGAGGAAATCCGTCTGGACGATGCGCCGCCGGAAGAAAAAACGTCCGCCCCGGCAAAAGGCAACAAAACAGCGGACAACAAAACCACCGACAACGCTGCTTCCCCCAAACCCGCCAGCACCTTGAAGCGTCTGATCACCATTACCCTTGATCCCGGTCATGGCGGCGAAGACCCTGGCGCGATCGGACGCGGCGGCAACCGCGAAAAAACCATAACCCTGGCCATTGCCCGTCGCCTGAAAGCCAGGCTGGAGCGCGACCCCAATGTGCGCGTCGCCCTGACCCGCGACGGCGATTTTTTTGTGCCGTTGGGTACGCGCATCCAGAAGGCGCGGCGGGTACAGTCGGATCTTTTTGTTTCTATCCACGCCGATGCCTGGATCAAGCCGGAGGCGCGCGGTTCTTCGGTATTTGTGCTTTCCGAAAAAGGCGCATCCAGTTCCGCCGCGCGCTGGCTGGCGCAAAAGGAAAATGACGCCGATCTGGTGGGCGGCGTCAATATCAATGTCAAGGATCCGTTTTTGGCGCGCACCCTGCTCGATCTTTCACAGACCGTCACCAAAAGCGACAGTCTGCGTCTGGCCAAACTGGTGTTGGGCGAACTGGGTGGCGTCAATCGCCTGCACAAGGAGGGCGTGGAACAGGCCGGTTTTGCAGTCCTGAAAGCGCCGGACATCCCCTCCATCTTGGTGGAAACCGCCTTCATCTCCAATCCGGAAGAAGAACGCAAACTCGCCGACGAAAAATACCAGAACCAACTCGCGGAAGCCCTGACGCGCGGCATCCTGCGCTACCTGACCCAAAATCCCCCCACCGCCAAATCGCCTGTTGCCTGACAGGAATCAGCGACGTGGTTTTGCGGTTCAGCCCAAACCGCGCCAACCTCTGCGCCTGCTGGATCGCCCACGCAGCTTCCCGGAAGCATCTGGAATGTGGCAAAAATGCGCGCACATTGCTGCCCGCGAAGGGCTTAGATGTTTAGTCCCAATATTTGATGGTACAATGCTATCCAACAGTTGGAAGGAGGTCCTATGGGACATAGTATTACACGGCTGCGCCCGCACGACAGAGGTAGTGCGTCGAGCGATACAGCATAGTCAGGCGAGCCTGAGCCAACTGGCGTCTCAGTACGGCATCAATCCCAAGACAGTGGCCAAATGGAAGAAGCGACAATCGGTCAGTGATCTGCCCACCGGCCCGAAACAGCTGCACTCAAGCGTCCTGTCCGGGGAAGAGGAAGCCATCATCGTGGCCTTCCGCCGCCATAGCCTGCTGTCGCACGTGCTGCTGCATGGACTGGCAAAGGGCGAGCGGGTGTTCATCCTGTCGCCGAAAATTCGCGCGGGAATTCATCGCCTGGTTGGACGACAACCGGCTTTGATTGTTTGACCATCAAAAGGGGCATTGAGACCGGAAACGGTAATTGGCACAATTCGTTACGCCGTGGATCAACATGCGGTAACGCACATTTTAATCGACAGCCTGATGAAATGCGGTATGGCTCCGAATGATTATCCGGCACAGAAGAAATTTGTGAATGATATTCAGGCGATTGCGCATCAAGAGCATGTGCATATTCATCTGGTGGCGCATTCGAGAAAAGGAGACAACGACGAAAAGCCGCCGCGTTTGCATGACGTGAAAGGAACCTCGGAAATATGCGACATGGCGGAAAATGTTTTATCGGTATGGAAAAACAAAAAGAAAATCGAATTGCAAAGTCAGGGCAATACCTCGAAAGACGATGAATCGGACGCCATCCTGCTGGTGGATTCGCAAAGAAATGGCGACGGCTGGACAGGCGCTTTTCCGTTATGGTTCGACCGCGAAAGTTTTCAGTTTTTGTCCGCGCCGAATCTGCATCCGCTCGAATTCGAGGGGGTATTCTGATGGAAGCTAGAATTCCGCCTGCTCTCGCCGACGCAGTGGCACTCTCTGGTCGCTTTCGTCAAAGCCAACGCCCGCGCGTTTATCGAAAAAAACCACCCGTTGCGCGTCATTGTCACGGCGCAGGGCGAAAAGAGGAACAACGAACAAAACAAGCGGTTGTGGGGCTATGTTTATCAAAACATCTCCGAGCAAGCCTGGGTAAATGGCAAGACGTTTTCCAGGGAAGTCTGGCACGAGCATTACGCCCGCAAGTTCGGGGTGATGGAGGAGATGGTTTTGCCGGACGGCGAGATTATCCAGCGCCGCAAGAGCACCACGGAAATGACGGTGAGCGAGTTCGCCGAATTCATGCAGCGCGTGGAAGCGGACGCGGCCAGCGAACTGGGGGTGACGTTTTCATGAACGCGTCATCGCTTCGCGTTCAGGCCGCCGCGTGCGTTTTCAGCCACTCGCGCATGGCGTCGTTTACGCGCGTTCGCCAGCCGTGTCCGGTGGCTTTCAAGCCATCGAGCACGTCCGGGTCGAAGCGCAGGGAGACCAGTTCTTTCCGCGTTTCGGCAAGCGGGCGTCCGCGCTTTTTCCCGATCACGTCTTCCCATTCTTCGTTGGTGAGCGGACGCGCGTCCGGGTCGGACAGCGCGGCGGCGGTAATGGCGGCGTCCTCCTCCGGCGTGGGCAAGACCAGGGTGCGGCCAAAGCGGGTTTCAACAGTTTCTCGCATACGTTTTCACCTCCTCGCGATTCGCGGTTCGCAAACTGATCACGCGCCGCGCTTCGCCGCGGTCGACGTAGGAAACGCAGTACAGGCGATCCCCACAGGGAACCAGCGCCGACATGCGCCACTCCTCATAATCGAACCGTTCGTCCGGCCAGGCATAGGCTTCTTCCCAGACCAGCGCGCGGGCGAGTTCAAGCGAAACGCCATGCTTTTTACGGTTCAGCGCGTCCTTGACGGCATCAAACTCAATTTCCATGCGTTTTATTGTAGCTTCAATAAAGGGGAAAAGCAAGTTTGTAGGTCGGGTGAGCGTAGCGTTACCCGACACCTGGCGGTCAAACCCGCGCAACCGCCCAGTGTCGGAAGGCGCTACTCTTTTCCGACCTACGCCCTTGCATTCGCCGCCGGATCGGGTATTATTGCGTTCAGGTGCTTGAAAACACCTGTAACCAGCGGAACCCCGCGCCCGAAGTCGTGGTTTTTTTGTGTCCGCAATACCCGCTCTATGGGCGGGGTGCGCCAGTTCGCAAGGCTGGCGGCTCGGCTGGTTACGGGTTTTCAACACCCCGCCCACCCCTGTTGCTTGAAAACGGCAGAGGTGGCTCTCAAGTCTCAACCAGGAGCCAAATCATGTCCCACCTCATCCCCGGCGCACCCGCGCCCCAATCCTCTATTGTCCGCACGGCTCGCGTTCTTCGCGTGGAGCCGATCCCGCCCAATCCGCCGTTTTCTTCCTTCCGGTTTTCCGTCCATTACGAGGGCGGAGAACTCTGGACGGACGAAAAGTATCAACCCGGAGACCGCATCGAATTCCGCGCGCGTCCGGACGGCAAACCATTCCACTTTCGCGTTCCAAAGGAGCAATCCATGAACACGCCTGACCTGTTTACCGTTGCCAATACTGCCAAGTCTTCCGGTCTGATTCCGGTTGCTGGAGAACCCCTCACCATGTCCACCCGTGAGATTGCGAAAATCTGCGAGAAGGAACATTTGCATGTAATGCGTGATGCACGAAACATGCTTGCAGAATTGGAATTGCCGGAAGCAGGGTATATCCAAAACTGGATACACCCCCAAAACGGGCAGACCTATCAGGAATTCCACTTTCCAAAAGACCTGACACTGACGCTCGTCACCGGCTACAAATTGCAATGGCGGAAAGCTGTTATCGACCGCTGGCTGAAGCTCGAAGCGCAAGCGGCTTCTGGGTCTTGGGCGTTTCAGATTCCGCAAACGCTTTCGCAAGCCTTGTTACTGGCGGGCAGACTGGCACAGGAGAAGGAGACGGCCTGTGTCGCGCTGGAAAAGGCCGCGCCCAAGGCGGCGTTTGCCGACGCGGTAGCCGAAGCAGGCAACGCGCAATCTTTCGCCGTGGTCGCCAAGGTGTTGAAAACGGGCGAAAAGCGGCTGTATCAGTGGTGCCGCGTCAAGGGCATCTTACGTCAGGACAATTCCCCCATGCAGGAACATCTCGAAACCGCGCGTTTCAAGGTGTTGGAGCAGGTATGGGAAGACCGCCACGGCGAAAAGCACCTTTCCCCGAAAACCCTCATCACCGGCAAGGGTCTGGTTTGGCTGCAAAAGCTGATCGCGGCGGAACCAGATAACGCCATCCTGTTCCGGAAAAGAGCATGAGCGTGTCCGCCCGCCACCTTGACCGCGTCGCTTCTCTGGGTTGTGTGCTCTGCCGCCATCTGGGTCAGGGCGCAACTCCGGCGCAAGTGCATCATCTGCGCGAGGGGCAAGGTATGGGCCAGCGGGCGGACGATTTTCTGACCATACCGCTTTGCCCGGAGCACCACACGGGGCAAAGCGGCATTCACGGCATGGGCCGGAAAGCGTTCGAGCGGGCATATTTGCCGGAAATGGACTTGCTTGCTATGACGATTGAACTTTTGGAGAAAGACCGATCATGATGTGTGCTGGCGGCATGACCCCTGCTGACGAACCCTTGTTTTCCAGCGCCCATGCCGCGCTGACCTTTGCCCTCAATTTTTGCGGGCAGAATTATGACCGCCCGCTGATGAATCGCATGGCGGCGCGTTCCGAGGGGGCGGCAAGGGACTTGTCGGACTGGACGGCGCGGCGCAGGCGGGCATGATCCGCGCCGAACTGCGCGCGACGGGCAAACTTTACGAGGCCATCCTCATTGCCCGCGTCGCGCCCAGGTTTTTACCCTGCAATTGCCGCGCCGCCTGTTGCTGCGGCAAGCGCCAGAATACGGAATGGATCAACGCCATCGCTTATCTCGCCGATCAGGTGCGCGGCACGGCGCTGGCGGGCTGCACGGTAAATGGACTGCTGCGCCGCGAATACGTGCGGCGTTATTTCACCAAGAAGGCCGAGCGCATCCAACTGGACGCACTAGCGGAACGCTACGGCATCGACCGGCACACCGTCAGCGCGCACGCCTCGAAGGTGGCGCAGATGCTGGGGAGCACGCGCAAGGGGAAAGAAATCACGCCGGGACTGGAAGATATGGCATTCGCCGCAATTGAAGCGCGGCTGGCAGAATGTGGAATGGTCGGCGTTTAGGCGAGGATCATGCAGGGGCGCGCGCCGCTTGCGCCAGCGTCTCGGCAGCCCATTGGTTCAGGCTCTTGCCTTCCGATCTGGCGGCGACCAAGGCGGTGGCGTGGACTTCTGGCGGAATCCGTAACATCAACTTGCCGCTGGCGGGTTTTTCGGGTTTTTTGCCGTGTTCGGCGCAGTAGGCGAGGTAATCCTCAATGGAGATTTTGAATTCCCGCCGCAAATCCGCAACCGTTTCGGCGTGAAAGGAAATGACGTCGCGCGCGCCCAAGACCCGCCCGATAAAAATTCCGTCGCGGTCATCAAACTCGACGCGGGCGACAAACCCCTTGTAAGACAATGTGTTTTTCATGGACTGATTCCTTTCGCCTTGAGAAATTCCCGAAATCCCTCAATCTGGTATTTTTTGGCATCCTTGCCGGGATGCGGGCGGTGCGCGTGGAAAACATCGCCGCCCATATCGAAAATGACGCGCGACCCTTCGCGCTCCACAACGCTACCGCCCAGCGCCCTGACCAGAGATTCAATCTCCGAAAAGGCCACATTCGCGCGAGTGGGCAGGTCGAAAACAGCGTGCAGGGTTTTGAGTTGTCTCGTTTTCATGTTTTAATGATAGCATATAGTGCTATCATTGCAAACGGAGATTCAAAGAAAATTGTAACAAACGCTTGACCATGCGCCAAACTATGGTAGATTTAGCGTCAATTTTGCTAAATTTCATAGGTGCGCCCAAAGCAAACGCGCCGAAAACACCCGCCCGCTGACCAAAAAATCAGCGGGTTTTTTGTTGCCCGACCGTCTACGCCGCCAGTTGCAGGTCAAGGTGTTTTCCCAGACAGTTGAGCGCCGCTTCAACGGTTTCGATACGGGTTTTGTGTTTTACGCGAAAAATACGTTCGACGTTGGGCGGCGCGATGTTCAGCCGTCGCGCCAGTTCTGCTTTCTTCACGCCCTGCGCCAGCATTTCGTTGTGCAACAGAACTTTGGAAACAATGAGCGTGGGCAACGCGACCGTGTGCTGTCCGCGCTCTGGACGCGAGGGTGCAGGAATGGGGCGGCGTGCTTCAAAGTAAAACTCCAACGCCGATTCCAGACCATCAACCGCTTCCCGCAATAGATCATCAAGCGTATCGCCTGCGGTTTTCATTTCCGGGATGTCAGGACATTCAGCCCAGAAACCAGCCTCTTCCTCGAATACGTTCAATGGATAAAACATGGCTTTCTCCAATTAAATTCCAAGTGCTCTGCGAATACTCATCTCAAGACCTTTCGGCATTTCCTTGCCGCCGTGGTCTGGGAACACGCTGCTTTTTCCGTTCAGACTGACCTTGAAGTGGCTACCTTTGGCAGGCGTAAAAGTCACTCCAAGCGATTTCATGTAACGCCGAAATTCACTGTATTTCATGGTGACGTATCCCGTTTCGAGAACTGAATGTTATCACAAACGATAATAAAAGCAAGCTTTTTATGAACGAACCCAAAAAAGAAACCAACTGGACGAACATTCAGGGCGCGTATCTGGCTGGCGTAAAGTCAGTGAATTCCATTGCGAACGAGTACGGCATTAGCGAAGGAGCCATCCGCAAGCGGGCAAAAAAAGAAGGCTGGTCGCGCGACCCCGAACAGACCAAACGGCAGATGGTGCGCACCGCGATGTCCGGTGGTACGAACGGCGGTACGAACATCGCACTTCGTACCATTGAGGACGCGGCGGCGGAAGACATCGCGGATATGCAACGGTCGCTGCGGATTAATCGGCTTTGTCTGGTGAATCTGGAAGCCGCCGCAGAGGTGACGATCGCGCCGCGCGAAATCAAGGTGATTGTCGAGGCAACCGCCGCCGCCGTCGCTTCGATTCGCGTCATTCGCGGGCTGGACGACGGGGCTACCGCGACGCCGGTCGACAAGGACATTGCCGACCTGACAGATGAGGAATTTTATGCCGAGCTTTTCCGCCTTGGCATCGACCCCGAAAAGCAGGGCAATCGCATCTACCCTGCATGACTGGATTTAAAATTACGTTAACTTTCATAACGTTGCGATTCCCCTGTTCACACGGGCATAAATTGTGTAGTTTTCTGTCTTTTTGGCACGC
>JAIRZG010000015.1 GCA_031267345.1 Zoogloeaceae bacterium | reverse complement strand
TAAAAAACGTGCCGAGCAGCAAGCCGCCGACGATGACCCAGCCGATTTGCTGGCGGGATTCCGCGCCTGCGCCGGTCGCCAGCGCCAGCGGCAACGCACCCAGCACCATTGCGCCAGTGGTCATGAGGATGGGGCGCAGACGCAGTTGCGCGGCTTCCATGACGGCGGTCAGGCGGTCTTTGCCTTGTTCCTGCAATTGATTGGCGAATTCCACAATCAGGATGCCGTGTTTGGTAATCAGGCCGACCAGCGTCACCAAGCCGATCTGGCTGTACACATTCAGCGTACCACCGAAAAAGTAGAGCATCGCCAAAGCGCCAGTCATGGACAGCGGCACGGTCAGCATGATGATGAACGGGGCGCGGAAACTTTCAAACTGCGCCGCCAGCACCAGATAAATAAAGGCGAGCGCCAACAAAAAAGTCAGTGCGAGCGAAGAAGAAGATTGGCGGAATTCGCGCGATTGACCGTTGTAATCCACGGCGTAACCGGGGTTCAACATCTTTCTCGCCGTATCTTCCATAAAGGCCAGCGCCTCGCCCAGGGCGTAACCCGGCGTAAGATTGGCGGTAATGGTTACGGCGCGGCGCTGGGCAAAGTGGTTCAACTCCCTGGGACTGACGGTTTCGTGCACAGAAAGCAGGTTGGAAAGCGGAATCATCTCGCCATTTTTGCCGCGCGTATAAATATCGCGGATGTCCTCCGGCGTGACCCGTTCATCGTCTTCCACCTGCACAATGACTTCGTACTGTTCGCCATCGCGCTTGAAGCGCGTCACCTGGCGTCCGCCGAGCATGGTTTCCAGCGTGCGTCCCACGGTATCTACGGAAACGCCCAGATCGGCGGCGCGTTCGCGGTCGACATGCACATTGAGTTCCGGCTTGTTCAGGCGCAGGTCGGTATCGACGTTGTCCAGGCCGGGGTTTTTGCGGATTTCCTGCACAAAGGCTTCCACCACCTCGGCGAGTTCGGCGTAAGCGGCGCTGGTGACAATGACGAAATTGACCGGTTGCGCCCGTCCGCTTTGTCCCAGTGACGGCGGTAGCGTGGGAAAGGCCAGAATGCCGGGAATGGCGGTGAATTGCGGACGCAGTTCCTCGGCGATTTCCTGCGCCGAGCGTTTGCGCTCTTTCCAGTCCGTCAGTCGCGCGAAGGACGTGCCGCGATTCAGGATCGGCGCGCCGACGATGATGTTGTAGCGGTCGATTTCCGGTGTTTGCAGATAAATCGCTTCCATCTGGCGGGCGTAGCCGTCCATGTAGGCCAGCGTCGCCCCTTCCGGCCCGGAAAAGGAACCGACGATAGTGCCGCGATCCTCAATGGGCGCAAGCTCCGATTTCAGCAGCGTGAACAACAATCCGCCTGCCGCCGCCACTCCGAAAAAAATCAGTATGACCCACGCCCGTCGTTTGAGCATGAACGCCAGGGCGCGCTGATAACCCACCGTCAGCATGTCGAGAAAACGCTCCACCAACACAAAGGCGCGGTTATGCCGCTCCTGATGCTTCAATAACTGCGAACACATCATCGGCGAAAGGGTCAGGGCGACAAAGCCGGAAACCAGCACCGCGCCGGCAAGGGTAAGCGCGAACTCAATAAACAGCTTGCCGGTGCGCCCGGTCATGAACGCCACCGGCGCATAAACGGCAGCTAAAGCGATGGTCATGGCGATCACGGCAAAGCCGATTTCCTTCGCGCCCTTTACCGCCGCCTCGCGGCGCGACATGCCCGCCTCGATATGCCGGAAGATGTTTTCCAGCATCACGATGGCGTCATCGACCACCAGACCAATCGCCAGCACCAGCGCCAGCAAGGTCAGGGTGTTGATGGAAAAGCCCATGATGAGCATCAGGGTGAATACGCCGATGAGCGATACCGGAATCGTCACCAGCGGAATCAGCGTGGCGCGGAAATTCCTGAGGAAAAAGAAAATGATCAGAATCACCAGCACAATGGATTCGCCGATGGTGGAAAACACCGCCGCAATCGAGCGGTCAATAAAGGTGGTGGAATCGTAGGAAACATCCACGCTCATGCCTTCCGGCAATTCGGCGGCGATGCGCGGCAATTCTTCCCGCAAGGCGCGCGCCAGTTCCAGCGGATTAGCGGTAGATTGCTTGATCAGCCCTAGATTGACGGCGCTTCTGCCGGAAAAGCGCGAAATGTTGCGCTCGGATTCTGCGCCGATCTCTATCCGCCCCAGATCGGCAAGGCGCACCGGATAGCCATTGACCGTCTTGACGATCACCGCCGCGAATGCTTCCGGTCGCTGCAAATCCGTCTGCGCCACTACGGAAAACTCCCGCTGGCGGCTTTCGATGCGTCCGGCGGGCACTTCCACGTTCTGCTGGCGCAGGGCGTCCTCCACATCCTGTACTGTTACCTGATAGGCCGCCAGTCGGGCGCGATCCAGCCATATCCGCATGGCGAAACGGCGTTCGCCGTAGATACCCACATCCGCCATGCCTGGCAGGGTTTGCAGCCGGGGCTTGACGATGCGGCTGGCAAAGTCGCTCACTTCCAGTTCGCTATGTCGGTTAGAAGAAAAGGAAAGCCGGATAATCGGGTCGGCATCCGCCTCCACCTTGGCGATGATCGGCTCATCCACATCATCCGGCAGCCTTCCACGCGCGCGGGAAACGCGGTCGCGCACGTCGGAAGCAGCGGAATCCGGGTTACGCTCCACCTTGAAGCGCACGGAAACCTGGCTGCGCTCGGAACGGGAAACCGAAGACAACACCTCAACGCCTTCAATACCTGCCAGCGAGTCTTCCAGCGGTTTGGTGATCTGCGACTCGACAATCTCTGCCGACGCGCCGCGATAGGTGGTGGAGACGGTGACAATCGGCTCGTCGATGTGCGGATACTCGCGCACCGTCAACCGCCCATAGGAGACCACGCCCAACAGCATGAGCACCAAGGACAGCACCGTGGCGAAAACCGGACGCGAGATGCAGATTTCAGAAAGGTTCATGGGCGAAGGAAGACATCAGGACGCAGGAATGACGCGCCATTGTACGCCGCGGGCGTGGAGGAGCAGTGCCGGACAGGGCAATCGCATGAAAATGTTTGTCCGGGTGAGGCATGGATGGCGCCCGTTTTTCCTTTTCCTCCAGAGGGTCGGGACATTTCGCTCCCTCCCCTGCAAGGAGGGGAACTGACATGGTTTTAGCATTCGCGATTATCCTGCGACTTACCGCTTCACCCGCTCCACGCGTCGGTTTTTGGCTTTGCCGGATTGCGGACGGGGAAAAACGTTGCATGAGCGTGAATCGCAAGTCAACCGTTATTCCCGCGCAACGACGCAGCGGAATGCCTGTTCGCTCCGGAATGTTCCTGCGCCGTCCGGCGCGCGTCGCCGTCTGCAAGGACTGCAAGGGCGCAGAGCAAGGCGGCGATGTAGGGCAGGGTTTCGAGGGCGAGGACGGCGATCCAGGCGCGGGCGGCGGGGTCGGTCAGACCGAGGCGCGCGCTCAAGGCGCAAATGGAGAGCAACAGGGCGATGAGCAATCCGGTTTCTTCGCGGACAGGCGCGAAAAAGGCGAGGCCGCCTT
Organism: Zoogloeaceae bacterium; assembly: GCA_031267345.1. GTDB lineage: Bacteria > Pseudomonadota > Gammaproteobacteria > Burkholderiales > Rhodocyclaceae > Azovibrio. The sequence continues at coordinate 2,194 of JAIRZG010000015.1, read as the reverse complement.
TTTGTCTCCAGGCTTTGGGCGTGACCACGAATTCACCTTTGGCTTTGAAAAGTCCGGCGAAAATGCCGCGCGCGATGGTGTGCGCGATGCCGGTGGAAAGGATGGACACGCCGAGGATGTCGCGCCACGGGCAGCGCATGGCGTGACGGTAGAGGATGGGGCCGAGCGCGGCCTTGCAGGCCATGAAGCCCAGCATGGGCACGACCAGCAGCGTCACGGGCAGCCCGAAAGACCAAGGCGCGATGAGCATCAAAAATGTCCAGGCGAGCGAAGCGAAAACGAACAGGAGTTGCAGGGCGTCGCCAAACCAGGAAAACCAGCCGGTGAGAAAGTGGTAACGCTGCGCGAGCGTGAGCTTGCCGGGGCCGATAAGCCCGGAAAGGTGCGCCTTCAAAATCTGCATCGCGCCGAAGGCCCAGCGAAAACGCTGCGTCTTCAAAGCGGAAAAACTGGCGGGAGTCAGGCCACGTCCGCAAACGTGATCGACATAGCGGGTATCGTAGCCCTGACGCAGGAGGCGCAGGCCGAGTTCGGAATCTTCACAGATGCACCATTCCGACCAGCCACCCAGTTCGACGAGCGGCGCTTTACGGATCAAGGTCATGGTTCCGTGTTGGATCAGGGCGTTGCGTTCATTGCGGTGGTGCATCCCGATGCGGAAAAAGCCATCGAATTCATGGTTGCACATGCGCCGGAAAACCTGTCCCTGCCAGTCACGGTGCGCCTGTGGCGCTTGCACCACGGCGACGTCAGGCGCTTCGACAAAATGCGGAACGAGACCGGAAAGCCAGTCGGGATCGACCACATAATCCGCATCCACCACGCCAACGATTTCCGCCCTTTTGTCGGTCTCTTTCAGGGCGAAATTCAACGCGCCCGCCTTGAAGCCCGACCAGGGGTTCAGGTGATGGAAGCGAAAATTCATCCCCTTCCGCGCCATGTCCGCCATGTGCCGCTCGACCGGCTTCCACAGCGATTCGTCGGCGGTATTGTTGTCGATGACCAGCACTTCAAAGTTGCGGTAATTCATCCGCGCCAGGCTTTCCACGGTCTCGATCACCATTTCCGGCGGCTCGTTGCAGCAGGCCAGATGGATGGAGACAAAGGGTTCCTGCTCCGGCGGCAACGCGGATAGTGACGTGAAGCGGCGTTTCCACTGGCGTTTGAAGAACATTTCGCCAAACTCGTAGCCGTGGGTGAGCAGCACGGCAATGGTGAGCAGGGTAGCGCCAATAAGTAGCGCCAGGGCGATAAGGTCGCGCTGGCTCAGGTAATAGGTTTCCGGAATATTGACGCCCAACACCAGCGCCGCGACGCAAGCCTGCACCAGCGTCGCCAGCCACAGCCTTCCCGTAAAGCGCCAGTTGCCCAGCAGGAAAGCAATGAGAAACATCGGGAAAAAGGCATAACAAAAGGCGTTCCAGGCTTTTTCCCGCCAATGGACGTCGGGCGGCAACGTGCCCTTCAGCGAAAATTTCACCTGACGGGTGGCATCAAAAAAGCCCCAGTACGCGCCATCCAGTCCCTGCAATTCCATCTTCCAGGGCTGGTCTATGGCTTCCATGATGAAGTAATCGAGCTTTGCCGCACGCGCGTCCGCGAGAAAACTGCGAATGAACTGCGCCTGATTGGACGGCGAAGGCACGGCGGCCTCGTAAATGTCGCCATGACTGGGCCAGCCGATTTCGCCAATGACAATTTTTTTGCCGGGATAGGTTTTTACGAGTTCGGCATAACGCCGCATGGCGTAATCCAGCGCGTCTTCCACCGCCACGCCTTCGTGATAGGGCAAGAGATGCACGGTGATGAAATCCACCTGTTTGACCAACGCCGGGTTTTGCAGCCAGATATTCCAAGGTTCGGCGGTGGAAACGGGTTTTCTCGTGGCTTTTTTGACTTGCCGGATCAGGGCGATCAATTCATCTGCCGTCATGTTCTGGCGTTGCAGCGTCTCGTTGCCGACGATGCTCCGTTGCACATGCGTGTAGCGGCGCGCGATCTCAATGCCGGCGGCGACTTCGCGCGCGTTCTTTTCCGTGTCCGCGTCCAGCCAGATGCCGTTGGTGATCCTGAGGTTGCGAAACCCGGCCAGCGGCACAATGTCGGTGTTTTCCAGGCTGCTGTAGGTACGCAGGCGACGGGTATGACGCGCCAGCAGATCAAGGTCTCCCGCCAGTTCGTCCGTGTTCGGATA
>JAIRZG010000124.1 GCA_031267345.1 Zoogloeaceae bacterium | reverse complement strand
CGCACCGCCGTCAATTCGGCGACGATGATTTCGGTAATGCGTTCGGGTTTGGCGAGGATGTCCAGCAGGTCGGCGATTTTTTCCATCACCTCCTTGTATTCGGTAACGATTTTGTCCTGTTCCAGACCGGTGAGGCGTTGCAGGCGCAGTTCCAGAATCGCCTGCGCCTGCGCGTCGGAGAGCCGGTAGCCCTCAGCGGAAAAGCCGTATTCCGGCGCAAGACCATCCGGACGGGAAGCGTCGGCGGCGGCGCGTTGCAGCATTTCGCCGACCACCCGGCTTTGCCACAGACGCGCCATCAGTTCGCGCTTGGCGTCGGCAGGCGTGGGCGCGGCCTTGATGAGGGCGATGATTTCATCCACATTGGAGAGCGCCACCGCCAGACCTTCCAGAATATGCCCGCGTTCCCTGGCTTTCCTGAGTTCAAAAACCGTGCGCCGGGTGACGATTTCCCGCCGATGCGCGAGGAAACATTCCAGCATCTGCTTCAGGTTCAAAAGGCGCGGTTGACCATCGACCAGCGCCACCATATTCATGCCGAAGGTATCCTGCAACTGGGTCATCTTGAACAGGTTGTTCAGCACGACTTCCGGCACTTCACCGCGCTTCAGTTCAATGACCACGCGCATCCCGTCCTTGTCGGATTCGTCCTGGATATGCGCGATGCCTTCAATGCGTTTTTCGTTGACCAGTTCGGCGATTTTTTCCTGCAACGCCTTTTTGTTCACCTGATACGGCAATTCGTCGACGATGATCGCCTGACGAGCGCCCTTGTCAATGTCCTCAAAATGCGTTTTGGCGCGCAGGATGACCCGCCCGCGCCCGGTGAGATAGCCCTCGCGCACCCCCTTGACGCCATAGATGATGCCCGCCGTGGGGAAATCGGGCGCGGGGATGCGCTCGATCAGTTCCTCAATGGCAATGTCCGGATTCTGCAAGAGCGCGAAACACCCCGCCACCACTTCATTCAGGTTGTGCGGCGGGATATTGGTCGCCATGCCCACAGCAATGCCGGAAGAACCGTTGATCAGCAGATTGGGAATGCGCGTCGGCAGCACCAGCGGCTCCTGCTCGGAACCATCGTAGTTGGGGCCGAAATCGACGGTTTCCTTGTCGATGTCCTCTAAAAGCTGATGCCCGATTTTCGCCATGCGGACTTCCGTATAGCGCATGGCGGCGGCACTGTCGCCATCCACCGAACCGAAGTTGCCCTGACCATCGACCAGCATGTAACGCAACGAAAAATCCTGCGCCATGCGCACCACAGTATCATAAATCGCCGAATCGCCATGCGGGTGGTATTTACCCATGACATCGCCCACCACGCGCGCCGATTTCTTGTACGCCTTGTTCCAGTCGTTGCCCAGCTCGTGCATGGTGAACAGCACCCGGCGATGCACCGGCTTCAGGCCATCGCGCACATCCGGCAGCGCCCGCCCGACGATTACGCTCATGGCGTAATCCAGATAAGAGCGCCGCATTTCGTCTTCCAGACTGATCAGGAGGGTTTCCTTGGCGAATTGTTGTTCCATGATGATCTTCTACCGCGCCGCCTGACGACGCGTCCGTTCTACAGAATCGTACATTTTAACATGGCAGCTGGCGTATCTGTGCTTTAGAAAACAGGCGCGACAGACCTGTCCGGCCTGAAAAACCCGCCGACATACCGCATGGTGTGCGCCGAAGCGTTCAGCCCCACCGGAGCGGTGATCTCGCGCGTCTGTATTTTCTTGAACGATTGAAGCTCATTGTCATCAACAATATTGCCGCCGCATTCCCAGACAAAACGCGCTACCTGTCGGGGAATACGTGTTTACAGACATCTTCAATGTCAGTGGCAAGGCGCGAACATGGTCTGCGCCTGTTTCCGCGCGGGGTTCTTGCGCTGCGGTTTGTTTGTGCGACGGGGCATTCTTCCATTACAATAACGAGTCCATTTTCACGAAGGAGAACTTTCCATGAACCGCCGTAATTTCATCCTGTTTTCTGCGCTGGCGTCCGGTATCAGTTCTGTCACTCCGGTAGCTTGGGCATTGGATTTTGGCAAGGCGATGGATGTTGGCAAAAAGCTGAGCGACGCAGAATCAGTTTCCGACGAGGATTTGAAAACTTACTTTGACCAGATGGCGGCGCATGAGGACACGCAAAATAAAGTCGCCGGTCCGGAAACATCCTACGGCAAACGTCTGGCCAAACTTACCAATGGCCTGAACAATTACAACGGACTCGACCTCAATTTCAAGGCTTACCAGACTTCGGATATCAACGCATTTGCCATGGCGAACGGCGCCATTCGCCTCTATAGCGGCCTGATGGACGAGTTTACCGATGACGAAATCCGTTACGTGATCGGGCATGAAATCGGCCACATTCAATCCGGACACACCAAGGCGCGTATCCAGATGGCAATGCGGACCAGCGCGCTGAGAAGCGCCGTCTCCGCCACAGACGGCAAGGCGGCCAAACTGGCGGATTCCCAACTGGGCGACCTATTTGAGAAAGTCATTCTGGCGCAACATTCGCAAAGCAACGAGCGGGAAGCAGATGACCGCGCCATGAATTTCATGAAGACCCTGAAATATGACCCCAATGCCTGCGTTTCGGCACTGGACAAACTGGACAACCTCAGCGGCGGCGGCGGCGCTTCCTGGCTTTCCACCCATCCCAGCCCCAAAGAACGGGCGAACCGGATGCGGACGCAACTCGCCGCGTAAAAGCGCAGCGCGCGCCACAACGCACACCACAAAAAGCCGGAAAATACCCGGCTTTTTTATTGTGGATAAACCCGTCAGGCAAATACCGATAGGGAAGCTGCCGCGTCGCCAGCGGCGGCATCGACTGCGCCGACCGCTACCGTTTCCGCCTCCACGGTGGACTGTGCGGCGGCCTCCAGTTCCTGCACCAGATCGTCAGCGGCTGCAAGCTGTTTGTCGATTTCCTTGAGATTTTCCTTGTCTTCCTTATCCTTCTTCAGCAACATGCCTTTGGCCAGACTCAGGAGCAGGCGCAATTCTTTGACCAAATCACGCATCAGCAACGCATCTTCTTGTCGCTGCCTGGCTTCATCGCTCGATTTGGCGGCAAGCCCGGTATTGCCGCCAATACCTGTTGTTTTCTCGTTTTCCTGCGCCTTGATTTCCTTTTCGGCGGCGTAGGCAGCCTGCTCCGCCTGCGCCACCGCTGCGCCCGCTGCCGCTGCCTCCTCATCGCCTTCGGCTTCTGCAATTTCTGCTTCAGGCGTCTCTGCCTGCGCCGTGGCGGCTTCGCGCTCCATGTCTTCTTCCGTCACGGATTTCTCATCGCCGTTTTCCGCTTCTTCGCTCAAACCGAAATCCACATTGGCATCGACCGACAGATCGCCGCCGTCCATCATCACATTGCTTGCCACCGCATTGGGATTGCCTATTGTTGACGCGGATGAAGACTGCGCAAGTTCGGCGGCAATCTGCCGCACCTGCTGCGCGAGGTGCTTGATTTGCCGCAACAGGGTTTTTGAAGCCATGGGACCCAACATCACGGCAATTTTTTTCAGGGCTTCGATCTGCTGCTTGAGCTGCGCCGCATGAGCGCGCGCGGCAGACTTGCGAGCTTCGCTGACGCTGTTTACGCTTGGCTGCATTTGCAGTGTCTTTACCTGCAACCTGCCGAGTTCGCTCAACGTCACCTTGGTCGAATCCTGCTGTTCTTCGGTTTTTTTGTCCGCCATCGCCTGCAGCGCCTGACGTATGTCCAGAGGGGTGTTCTTCGGTGTGCCCGCCGCCTGCTGCGTCAGCACGGTCTTGATCGGTTCGGTCATCATCGCGCGTACCTGGAAAAAGAATTCATGACCATTTAACGGCCACAACACGCGATAATTGAGGATGGGTTTACAAACCTTGCCAGACGGGACGCAACGCGCGAATCGCCGGATACCAAGGACATGTGACGTGCTACGTCCTTGTCGCCTGACTTATCCGCCAATGGCGTATACATATCCAGGGTATGGAATTCATTGAAGCCTCGGCCTTTGCTCGTGCGCTGACAGGCTTGCTGTCAGATGACGCGTATTCAAAACTTCAGCGTGTTCTGACGGAGAATCCGGAGCTTGGCCCTGGCGCACTCAGGCACGCATCCTGATGCAAAGATTATTCGTATTTTGAAAACACCCTCTTTACGGATCTCTGACTTCTGACTCGCAGGGTCTCGAAAAGACAAATGGCGGCGGCGTGACCGACGTTCAGGGATTCCACGCTTTGCGCGCCCGGCATGGAAATGCGAACGCGCTGTCGCGCCGCCGCCAGTACGTTTGGACTGACGCCTTGCCCTTCCGCGCCAAACACCCAGGCGACGGGACGCTGGCGCAGGTCGACCGCGTAGAGCGATTCGGCGTCCCGCAAGGTGGCCGCGAACGTGTTGCCCTCAAAGACGGCAAGAAAGGCGGCGAGGTTGGCGGCTTCCTGTATCCGCAACTGGAACTGCGCGCCCTGTCCGGCGCGCAGCGCCTTGGATGAAAAGGCGCAGGCGCAGTCGGCGGAAAGCAGAATCTGCGCGAATCCTGCCGCCGCCGCCGTGCGTAGCAGACTGCCAAGGTTGCCGGGGTCTTGTACGCCATCCAGCAGCAAACTGTCGACATCCACAGCAGGCGCTTCTTCCACAGGCGGCAGATGGACGACCGCCATCAACCCGCCGGGGGTTTCGGTATCGGCGAGTTCGGCGAACAGCGCATCCGCCAACACGACGCAACGCGCGTTCTGACGTTCGCCCGCCGCCAGCCAGTCGGCGATTTCCGCGCGCGCGCGACCTTTTTCGCTCGCCAACAGGCAGGCGGGCATCCCGTGCGCCGTATGCCAGGATGCGACAAGATGTACGCCTTCGAGCAGGGTTTGCCGCTGCTTTTTACACGCGCGCCCCGACTGCGCCAGTTTTTTCCAGGCTTTGAAGGCGGGGTTTTCCCTTGACGCGATGGTTTTTATCATAACAAGAACAATCCCGGCTGCGTCCGCAGGGCGGCGGCTTTCCCTGGCTCCTGTTCCCTGACATCTGTCCCCTGACGCGCCAGCAAAATGGCGACGGGCGCAAAACTTTTGCGATGCGCCGGGCAGGGGCCGTGTTTCTGCAAGGCCGCCAGATGCGCCGCCGTGGGATAGCCCATATGCCGATTAAAGCCGTATTGCGGGTAGCGCTGGTGCAGGTCGAGCATCCGCGCGTCGCGCACGGTTTTGGCGAGGATGGAGGCGGCGGCAATGGCGGCGATTTTGCCGTCGCCTTTTACCACGGCGCTTACCGGGATGGAGAGTTTGGGGCAGCGATTGCCGTCAACCACGGCGGCGACGGGCGCTATCTTCAAGGCAGCGACGGCGCGTTGCATGGCGAGGAAGCTGGCTTGCAGAATGTTGATGGCGTCAATTTCCGTCACGCTGGCTTCCGCTACCGCCCACGCCAATGCTTGCGCACGGATAAGCGCCGCCAACTGTTCGCGGCGGCGGGCGGAAAGTTTTTTGGAATCATTCAGCCCGGCAATGGGGCGTTGCGGATCGAGGATGACGGCAGCGGCAACCACCGCCCCCGCCAGCGGCCCGCGTCCGGCTTCGTCGATGCCGCAGACATCAGACGGCAAAAGGGTCAATTCGACAGGCATGGCGTATCCGCGTTCTGCATCGTTTCATTATAAAACCAACTCCGGTTGAAACCTCGACCATTGATAAGGTGGGAGCCGACCCCTTATCAACGGTCGGGGTTTCGGCGACCGTTTCGAGCGTGCGTCGCTGGCTGTCGGCCATCGTTACGCGACCCGAATCGGCACAGCCTTGCCCGACATTGGGCGATAATGCGCGCATACATGTCCGCGCTGTTTTCTCATGACTGATCTTTTTTCCACCACCACTGCCGATCCCGGCTTTCAACCGCTGGCGGAACGTTTGCGTCCGGCGGCGCTGGATGAAGTGGTCGGGCAGTCGCATCTTTTGGGGCCGGGCAAACCTTTACGTATTGCCTTTGCTTCCAGAAAACCGCATTCCATGATTTTCTGGGGGCCGCCGGGGGTGGGCAAGACCACGCTGGCGCGGCTGATGGCGGATGGGTTTGAATGTGGATTCATCGCGCTTTCCGCCGTTTTTTCCGGCGTCAAGGACATCCGCGAAGCCATGCAGCAGGCGGAAATCAGCCAGCAGCAGGGGCGGCGCACTCTGTTGTTCGTCGATGAAGTCCACCGCTTCAACAAGGCGCAGCAGGACGCTTTTTTGCCCTATGTGGAATCCGGCGTCATTACCTTTATTGGCGCGACCACGGAAAATCCTTCCTTTGAAGTCAATTCCGCCCTGCTCTCGCGCGCGACGGTCTATGTGCTGAAACCGCTGGAAACGGGCGAACTCGAACAACTTTTCGAGCGCGCCCAGGCCGCCGCCTTCGCCGATCTCGCTTTTGACGAGGCCGCGCGCAGTCGCCTGATCGACCTGGCGGATGGCGATGCCCGCAAGCTCCTGAATCTCATTGAGCAATTGATCATCGCCGCCGAGGGCGCGAACCGCCGCACGATTGACGGCGCGTTTATCGCCGGAGCATTGGCGCAGAATCTGCGGCGTTTCGATAAAGGCGGCGACGCTTTCTATGACCAGATTTCCGCCCTGCACAAATCCGTGCGCGGCTCCAATCCCGACGCGACGCTTTACTGGTTTTGCCGGATGCTGGATGGCGGCGCTGACCCGCGCTATCTGGCGCGGCGCATTTTGCGCATGGCTTGGGAAGACATTGGTCTGGCTGACCCCAGAGCCGCGCAGATTGCCCTGACGGCGGCGGATACCTTTGAGCGTCTGGGTTCGCCGGAAGGCGAGCTGGCGCTGGCGGAAGCGGCGCTCTACATGGCGGTCGCGCCCAAATCCAACGCCGCCTACATGGCCTACGGCGCGGCAAAATCCTTCGTTGGCCAGGATCAGTCCCGCCCGGTGCCCGAACATCTGCGAAACGCTCCCACCAAACTGATGAAAGAATTGGGTTACGGCAAAAGCTATCGCTACGCCCACGACGAACCCGAAGCCTACGCCGCAGGTGAAACCTATCTGCCGGAAGGCATGGCCGAACCCGGCTGGTACCGTCCCACCCCGCGCGGACTGGAAGCCAGGATCAAGGAAAAACTGGCGCACCTGCACGAACTGGATGACAAATATCCGAAGACAAAGGACAGCGCGTAAAGCAAAATACGCTTTGCCATTCCGTCGATCATTCTCTCCTGCGCTTTAGCGCCGCTGATGTTTGTTTTTAGCAAGAAATTAGCGACAGGCCTTCAGGTCTGTCGGTCTAACGTGTTTTGGAAGGGGTTTCTCTCCCCTCCCAAAACGGTCGCCTGAAACCCCGCCCTTTAGGGCGGGGTTTCAACCGGAGTTGGTTTTACGATGAAAAATTTCTGGGACTGGACGCGATTGAACTGGCAATCCCGTCATTTCTTTATAGTTATGACTGGTTTATTGTGACGGTATCTGCCGATGTGCAGAAACTATCCGATGCCATTTTCCAGAGAACCGGAAAAAAATTGCAAGTGTCGATGCCTGAGTTCGAAGCAAAGTCTGGCATCGCTTATCTTGTCCAACATGATGATGGCAAATCATCGCTTGTTTGTGGTTTGTTTGAGGAATAACCGCAAGGTCAGACGTGCTATTTTTACGAGGGATGGAAATTGAAAACCGAAAAATCAAGGGCGCTTTACACCGTCTTTGCAGTGTTGCTGGCGTTCTGTTCTTGGGCGGGTTTGGCGTATGCGGACAGCGCTGCGGATTATTATGAATTCTGCGTCGCCAAAAGAGCGTGCGGACTGGTCAACAGCAAGGGCGAGGTGGTGGTCGAGCCACGCTTTGGCGCCATTCGCGTGAATGATGGAGAAAACATTGCCTTCATCGTCAAAAGCGGAGCGTTTGGAGCGAGACCCAAGTTTGGCATGGTCAATTTTGAGGATGGGTTGGTGGTCGTGGAGCCGCAGTTTGACTACATGGGACGGTTGGGCGAGGGGCTGATTATTGTCGGGCTTGCTGGCAAGTACGGCTATATCAACACCAAAGGCGAAGTAGTGATAAAGCCGCAATTTTCCAGTGCGAGCGACTATTTTAAAAATGGATTTTCCGTCGTTGCGATTGATGAAAAAATAGGTAAGGAAAATAAACGCAAATATGGTTTTATCGACACCAAAGGCGAGTGGTTTTTAGAGCCTCAATTTGAATTCGCTGATGGCTTTGAAGAGGATGGTTTCGCCAGTGCCAGAATAAACGGGAAGTGGGGATTGATTGATAAAAGCGGGAAATTTGTCATTGAACCGAAATTTGATTCCAGCAGCACGGTCAGACATGAGGTGAGAACACTCAGGCAGGGCGATACAGTGGTATATATCAATAGCGAGGGTAATTATGTTGCCGAAGCGGAAACGGAATCGCGGTTCCGGAGCGGATTAAGAAGTGTGCAGGTGGATTGGAAGTGGGGGTATATCAATACGGAAGGCGAGATGGCCATCGCGCCACAATTCGATGCCGTCCTTGAGTTTCACGAGGAAGGCTTTGCCTTTGCCAGCAAAGACGGGGCGGCGTATCTCATCAATGCCAAAGGCGAAGTGCTGCTGACGGCGGATTTCTGGCTTGAGGCAGGTAAAGTGGCGGATAAGGGATTTATAAGGTTTGAAAAAGATAAAAAATGGGGGCTTGCCGATTACTCCGGTAAAGTATTGGCAAAACCACAGTATGAAAATATGCTCGTGTTTGAAAATGGTCTTTTGCGGGTCGTAAAAAATGGCAAATATGGCTATCTTGACGAGCATGGAAATGAGGTCATTGATTTTCAGTTTGACAGGATTGATCATTTTCTTGATAGCGGTCTGGCAGTTGCCTTCAAGGAGCGCAAAGCCGGTCTTATCAACGCCGAAGGGGAGTGGGTTATAGAACCGCAGTATGAAAACATGGTGGAGAGCAGCGGCAGGGAGCAGCGCAAAAAAGACATACTTTGGGCAAAGAAAAATGGCGTCACCTACTACCTGAATACACAGGGCGAAGTCTTGCTGTATATGGACAACGTTTGCGATACCGATGTCGCCAGAAACGCGAAAGGCGAAATAATTTATCCCCGGGATTTTTCTGAAAATTGCGCGCAGACCCGTTCAGGAATCTCTGAATAACCGTCATTCCCTTGATAAGCGGGAGCGGCGAATTTCAACTTGTCCCGCGTTTACTTCCGAATGCTCGCTCCGGTCATGACCGGCAGATGATCCGAACCCCAATCCGGACCAGTGCGGCGGGTGTGGATGCGGAGGTCGTTGGAGACCAGCGTCAAGTCGATGGGGATGCCCAAAAAATCCGCATAACGGGCGGTGAAGGCAGGCCATGTGCCGGAAAGTCCAAAGCCCTGTTGCGCGTCGTAGAGTCCGGTTTGCGTCATGAAGACTTGCAGCCGGGGCGACCAGGGCGTGGCGTTGAAATCGCCGAACACCACGGTGGGGACGGCGGGATCAATCTGTAGCGCCAAGGCGTCCATGAATTGCGTGTGCAGTTCCGCCAGATCGCTGCCCACGGGCGGCGGCGGATGTATGCCGAACAACATGACCTGGCGTCCCTCCGGCAGGACAAGCTGCGCCGTCACTACCGGAAATTCCGTGCCGATGACATCCAGTATGCGCGCCCCGACAAGGGGGTGGCGGCTCATCAGCGCAATGCCGAAAGGCGAATCCTCCAGTTGGGCAAGGCGATAGGGAAAGACCTCGGCGAGCGTTTCCATTTCCACCGCGAATGCGACAGGCGCTTCCAGCACCAGGACGACATCCATGCGCGTTTCGTCGTTCTGGTGTTGCAACAGCCAGCGCGTCAGGACGGCGGTATTTTGTCGGGCGTTGAATTGCAGGAAGTTCAGGCGGGTTTGCGCGACGGGCGAATCGGCGGAATCAATCGGCAACCAGAGCGACAGGGCGATAAATCCCCAGAGCGACAGGCTCAAGGCCAGGGCAGCCCAACGCCAATGTCCCGCCCGATGCCAGAACAACAACCCGGTCAACAACAACAGCAGCAGCGCGTACTGAACGACAAAATGGGAAAACAGATCCGCGCCCCAATGCCAGCGTCCCATCAGCCCCAACAGCATCGCCACGGCGACAAAACACAACCAGCGACAGGCAAAGGCGCGCAGTATCGGGGATGGCATGGCGGGTTTCTCTCGATGCAACGCTGAATGCAAGGGGTTATGGATTTTCGCTTGTCCGGGAAATGACGGTTAACTTGCGATGGAATGGAGGTTGGGGGTTGGGCGCGCGGGAATGACGACGATTCAGCGTCGTCAGGCAACATCAGGCGGGCGAAATCCGGCTCGCCCGCCTGACCACGACTTACTGCGTATTCGCTCCCGAATCCTGGGTTTCCACCAGCACCAGGGGTTCTTCCGTCCGGACTACGTCCGCTTTCTGGCGGCGCGGTCGGCCTTTGGGGGGAGCCGCCGGAGTTGGCGTCGGCAGCGGCGCGTCGGCAGCGGTTTGCACCAGCACCAAGCCGCTTTCCGTCAGTTCCTTTTCCAGATCAATCGGCGTCGGGCGCGTCAGGGCAAGCTCCGGCTGTTCAGCGGCGGCAGGTTTTTTGTCTTTCGCCTTCTGTTCCCTGTCTTCTGAAGCGCGCATGAACACCAGTGGCGTCGTCGGCACTTCGACGGGCGGCGGCACCAGCGGCGAGCCGCTTTCGTCGGAGAAGGCGACCGCTTCGGAGACCATCACGTTGGCGGCGACGCTGGTGACGACGGCGGGCGCGGTAGCGGTCGACGAAGCGGAAGGACTGTGCGGCAAGGCAAAAACTTCCGCCGTGGACGCGCTGGCTTCGTGCGCGTCGGCAATCAGCGTGACCGGCGCAGTGGCGCCGGGCGCGTGAACATTTTCATGCGACGTGGAATCCTCGCTGCCCACAGGGTCAAGCAGATGCTTTTCCGCCGTCAGGCCGCTTTCCTCCACGACCGGATCGCGGCGATTGTTGCGCCCGCGCCGATTGTTGCGCCGACGGGGATTGCCGCTCTCTTCGCCGCTGTCCGTATTGCCGGACGCGACAACTTCCAGCGTCGGGATTTTTTCCGCGACCGGTTCGCGTTCGCGGCGTTCCGTTTTGGGTTCGCCGCGTTCGCGCGTCTTGCGAGGTTCCCGCGCGGTGGCGGGCGTAGCTTCGCGGCTACGGCTGCGTTCGTTGCGCGGCGGACGTTCGGTTTTTTCAGGCTTGCCGACGGCGTTTTCGCCACGTCGCGTATCGCGCGGTTTGCGGCGATTGTCGCTACGCTCGCCTTGCGCGCCGCGCCGCGCGCCTTCACGCGGTTTTTGTCCGTTGGCGGGCGCGCTGGCGCGGAACCAGGAAAGAATCCGCGCGACGATGCCGCCGCCGGATTCCGGCGTCGCCTTGCGGACGATCGGCGCGGGAATTTCCGGCGTGATGTTCTTGAGGGCGGCTTCCTGACGCGGACGGACCGGCTCCGGCTTGCTGTCGCCCGTTCCCGGTTTTTCCTCGCTGGGCGTCTCCATCATTTTGTAAGAGGGTTCGCGCAGGTCTTCGACGTTGAGGTCGTCGTGCTTCAACCGGAGGATGTTGTGCGTCGGCGTTTCCAGATGCACATTGGGAATGAGCAGAATGGAAACCTTGTGGCGCAACTCGATAAACTGGATGTCCTGCCGTTTTTCATTCAGCAAAAAGGTGGCGACATCGACCGGAACCTGCACATGCACGGCGGCAGTGCCATCTTTCATGGCTTCTTCCTCAAGGATGCGCAGGATGTGCAGGGCGGCGGATTCGGTGGAGCGGATATGTCCGGTTCCGCTACAACGCGGGCAGGGAATGTAGCTGGTTTCCGCCAGCGCCGGACGCAGGCGTTGCCGCGAAAGCTCCATCAGGCCAAAGCGGCTGATCTTGCCCATCTGCACCCTGGCGCGATCGAATTTCAGCGCGTCTTTCAGGCGGTTTTCCACCTCACGCTGGTTTTTCGCCGACTCCATGTCGATGAAGTCGATGACAATCAACCCGCCCAGATCCCGCAGACGCAATTGACGGGCGACTTCATCAGCGGCTTCCAGATTGGTCTTGAAGGCGGTTTCCTCGATGTTCGCGGCGCGCGTGGCGCGTCCGGAATTGACATCCACCGCCACCAGCGCCTCGGTATGGTCGATGACGATGGCTCCGCCGGAAGGCAGGTTCACCTGGCGACCAAAGGCGGTTTCGATCTGGTGCTCGATCTGGAAGCGAGAAAACAGCGGCACGTCGTCGCGGTACAGTTTGACCCGTCCCACGTCATGCGGCATCACCGAGGCCATGAAGGTCTCGGCCTGCTCGAAAATTTCCTTGGTGTCGATGAGGATTTCGCCAATTTCGGGCTGAAAGTAATCCCGAATGGCGCGGACAACCAGACTGCCTTCCGGATAAATAAGCACCGGCGCGTTGGACTTGTCGGCAACGCCTTCAATGGCGCTCCACAGTTGCAGCAGGTAATTCAGATCCCAGCGCAGTTCTTCAATCTGGTGATTGATGGCGGCAGTGCGGATGATCAGGCTCATGCCGTCAGGGACTTCGAGCTGATCCTGGATGGTGTGCAGTTCGGCGCGTTCATCACCTTCGGCGCGACGGGAAATGCCGCCGCCGCGCGGATTGTTGGGCATCAGCACCAGATAGCGCCCCGCCAGCGAAATAAAGGTGGTCAGCGCCGCGCCTTTGTTGTGGCGCTCATCCTTGTCAACCTGAAGGATGAGTTCCTGACCCACGCGCAGGGCGTTACGGATGTTGGAACGGTTGTCCGCGCCCGGCTGGAAATAACGTTTTGAAATTTCCTTGAAAGGCAAAAAGCCGTGCCGTTCCGCGCCGTAATCGACAAAAACGGCTTCCAGCGAAGGTTCGATGCGGGTGATGGTTCCCTTGTAGATGTTGCTCTTGCGTTGTTCCTTGGCGGCCGATTCAATGTCGAGGTCTATGAGTTTTTGTCCATCGACAATGGCGACACGCAGTTCTTCAGCCTGTGTCGCATTGAATAACATGCGTTTCATGTGGTGTGCTCCGGCGCATGGCAGGGCGAAGCACCCACGCAGAGGGTGAGGCGGACGGGTCAGGTTAGCGATAAAGTCATGTGTGCCGCGCCAGTTTGAAAAAAATGTCAGCTTTTCCAAAAAAGCCGGAAGCGTCGAAAGGCTTCCGGCGATGAATTCTGCATGGGTGTTCGCGGATGTGTGCGATGCGCGAATCGGGTAGTATCGCTACTTCTGGTGAGCGAACTTAACCAGGTTGATTTGCGTGACGATATAAGTCCGGCTTGTCCGGCGCAAAATGAATGTGCCGGAAAAAACGCCTTCACAGGCGGTCAGTACTCGCAAGAGGTCGGGCATACCGACAGGCGGTTGTTGCTCCGTTCCGGTTTCGGGCAGGATAAACACAGCGGCTGCTCGGTCTGATGGCGCGGCGTCTCTCGCCGTCCGTGACGCAAAATCGGTGAGCAGTATAGTGCAAAATGATGAAAACAGGAAAAAAATCCACCCCCCCGACCGTGAACTATCAGGAAGTGACCGCCGAAGAGGCCGGACAACGCCTGGATAATTATCTGTTCCGCCAGTGCAAGGGTGTGCCCAAAAGCCATATCTACCGCATCTTGCGGAGTGGCGAAGTGCGGGTGAACAAAAAACGCTGCGCCGCCGACTATCGTGTGCGGACAGGCGACACGCTGCGTCTGCCGCCCCTGCGCGTCGCCGAACGCGCGGCGCCCGGCGCGCGCCCCGCGCCCCTGATCGATCTGCCCGTTCTCTACGAAGACGCGGCGTTGCTGGTTATCGACAAACCCGTCGGCATCGCCGTGCATGGCGGCAGCGGCGTGAGTTTCGGCGTTATCGAAACCCTGCGCCGCCAGCGACCGGAGGCGCGTTTTCTGGAACTCGCGCATCGGCTGGACAAGGAAACTTCCGGACTGTTGCTGATCGGCAAAAAACGTTCGGCGCTGAACGCCCTGCACGACATGTTTCGCGCCGCCGGACAGTCAGCGGACAAACGCTATCTGACGCTGATCCGGGGGTGCTGGATGAATTGCGCGCAACAGGTCAAGGCGCCGCTCCATAAATACCTGACCGAATCCGGCGAGCGGCGGGTGCGCGTGGACGCGGAGACAGGCAAGGCCGCGCACAGCGTTTTTCGCCTCCTCGCCCGCTGGCGGCGGTTTTCCCTGCTGGAAGGCCAGTTGAAAACCGGACGCACCCACCAGTTGCGGGTGCACCTCGCGCATCTGGGCTTTCCCATTCTGGGCGACGAAAAATACGGCGATTTCGCGCTCAACAAGGCGTTGCAAAAAGAAGGACTGAATCGCATGGCGCTGCACGCCTGGCGCATGGATTTTCCGCATCCGCAGGAAGATCGCCGTCTGTGCCTTGTCGCGCCGCCGCCAGCGGCGTTGATCGATTTCATCCGGCATCTGGACGCAGTGGAAACGCGCAGCTTCAGCGCAAATGAAATGGCGAATATTGCATAAATGGCGTATCGTTTGCCGGAATTTGTTTTTGCCAAGGTTGCGACCTGTTCGGCGCGGCGCTGAAAAATCCTGAAATCCGCATAAAAAAGGGGAAAAAATTGGAACTGCAACCCTCTCTGGAAGTGACTTCCGCCTTGGGCGCTTTTTTTGATTTGCCACTGTTGCTGGCGTTGCTGGTGATGATCGCGGCGGGCGTGTTGGGCGGGCTGGCCAATTTCTACATGGCTGAACGTCAATATGGTCGTCGGGAAAGCAAGGACTGGCGGCGTTATCTGGTTTTTGGCGTGGTGACGGCGCTGACCGCGCCGCTTCTTCTGAACATGCTTTCCAGCGACCTGCTGGCTTCCGCCCGCGCGTATTCCGGCTCGCTGTTTGTTTTTGCCGCCTTTTGCCTGATTTATGTGGTGGCCGCGCGGCGGATTTTTGAAAATCCGGCTTCGCTGTACCAGGAAGAAGTCGAGCGGCTGCGCAATGAACTGTATCGGGAAATCGAAAATCTGCGGCGCGAGCAGGATTATCTGCGCCAATGCCTGACCTCACGCGACAACGCGCCCGCCGCTGACAAAACACCGGACGCCGACCTGCGTGAAATGCTGACCTACAACGATATCGAGGTGCTGCGCGCGCTGGCGGATGAAAGCTATGTCTATGGCAATCTGGCGGCACTGACCGAAAAAACCGCGCTGGGGCGCGAACTGATCAGCCAGCGTCTCACTGTCCTGAAAAGCACGGGATTGATCGAAACCCGCATCAGCGACAAGAACGTGCTGCACTGGGTCATCTCCACGCGCGGGCGGCAAATTCTCGGCGAAGTCCTCTCCGGTCAGGACGATGGCAAAAAAGCGGCGTAAGCCTTCTGCATGCATGGTTCGCGCATGAGCCTCAATATCGTCATTCTCGCCGCCGGACAAGGGAAGCGCATGTATTCCGCCTGTCCCAAGGCGCTGCATCCGCTCGCGGGCAAACCCCTGTTGCAGCATGTGCTGGAAACCGCCCGCCAGCTCCATCCCGCCCGTCTGGCGGTGGTCTATGGACATGGCGGCGACGCCGTGCGTCAGGCTTTTCCGGAGGACGACATCCTCTGGGCCTTGCAATCCGAACAACTGGGCACGGGCCACGCGCTGGCGCAGGCGTTGCCCCTGCTTGATGCCGCCCTGCCTACGCTGGTGCTTTACGGCGATGTGCCGCTGGTCGAGCAGGCGACGCTGGAACGTCTCTTGCGCCAGAGTGGCGAAGACATGGGATTGCTTACGGTCAATCTCGATCAGCCGCAAGGGTACGGGCGCGTCGTGCGCGACGAACAAGGCGGGGTGCGCGGCATCGTCGAAGAAAAAGACGCTTCTGCCACCGAGCGCGAGATCACGGAAATCAATACCGGCATCATGCTGCTGCCAAAAAATGTGCTGGGCGAATGGCTTGCCGGACTGAACAACGAAAACGCCCAGGGCGAGTATTACCTCACCGATGTGGTGGCGCGCGCGGTCGCCGATGGCGTCCGTGTGCATACTGCGCATCCTGCCGCCGCCTGGGAAGTGGAAGGGGTCAACAACAAGCTGCAACTGGCCGCGCTGGAGCGCGTCTATCAATACCAGTTGGCGGAGGCCTTGTTGCTGCTGGGCGTTCACCTTGCCGATCCGGCGCGTATCGACATCCGTGGGCGTCTCACCTGCGGACGGGAAGTCAGCATCGATGTGGGCTGCGTCTTCAGTGGCGAGGTGCGGCTGGAAGAAGACGTGGAGGTCGGTCCCTATTGCGTCATCCGCAATGCCCGCATCGCGGCGGGCGCGCGGTTGGCGGCGTTTACCCACATCGATGGCGCGCAGGTGGGCGCGAACAGCGTGGTCGGCCCTTACGCCCGCCTGCGTCCGGGAGCGGAACTGGCGGCGGGCGCGCATGTCGGCAATTTTGTGGAAATCAAAAACAGTCGCATCGGCGTGGATTCCAAGGCCAATCACCTCGCTTACATTGGCGACGCCGAAGTCGGCGCGCGGGTAAACATCGGCGCGGGCGTCATCACCTGCAATTATGATGGCGCCAACAAATTCAAGACCGTCATCGAGGATGATGTGTTCGTCGGTTCGGACAGCCAACTGATCGCGCCAGTGCGCGTGGGCAAAGGCGCGACCATCGGCGCGGGCGCCACGCTCACCCGCGATGCGCCCGCCGACGCCCTTGTGGTCTCGCGCGCCCGCCAGAACGTCATCGCGGGCTGGAAGCGTCCGGTGAAAAAACCTGCCGAATAAATACCGTCCGCCATGAAAAAACGCCTCCGTTGTCGGGAGGCGTTTTTGTTGCGACGGCAATGCGGTTTTCAGCTTCCCGTCTTTTTCGCGGGTTTGGCGGCGGGCTTTTTCGGCGCGGCGGCAGTCGCTGCGGCGGCAGTGGCGGCTCTGGCGCGATCAACCGCTGCGCTGGCGCGGTCGGCGGCGGCTTTCACTTCGTCTTCCAGATGCTTTTGCAAGCCTTCCTGCACCTGCTGCATCATGTTGAACGGCCACAGGGTCGCGCGTTGCAGCGTTTCACCGATGGAAGCCTGGGTTTCATCCGTTACGCCAGGAATTCCGGCGGCGTTTTGCTCTTCCGGCTGGCGCATGATTTTGCCCACGGCTTCTACTGTGGATAAAGTGGTTTTCTGCATTTCCAGACCCTGAATGGTCATTTGCAGCATGGCGAGATTCGTGCGTAACCAGCCTTCCACCGCCTTGAGATCGGTAATGTTTTTTTCCAGGTCGGGTTGACTGAAGGTCGGCGTTACCATGCCGGGCAGGGTGAATCCCAGTTTGCCCCACAATTGGCGGACAAATTCCATTGGGTCGGGTGTCGATGTCGTCATTTTCAGCTCCTGTTTGTGAGGACAACCCGTATAGTAGCCGAGTTCGTCCGACAATACCGGAACAACGCGCGATCAGAACGGAATATCGTCGTCGCCGAGATCGTCGAAAGCCGGTTTTTTCTGGCTGGCGGGCGCGGCGGGCGCGTAGTCCGGCGCGGCGGGGCGACTGGCGGGCGCGTTACCGCTACCGTAGGCGTCGCCGCCGGAATCGCCTGAGCCTTCGCGGCGTCCCAGCATTTTCATTTCGTCGGCGCGAATTTCCGTAGTGTAGCGTTCATGACCTTCCTTGTCGGTCCACTTGCGGGTACGCAGACTGCCTTCCACGTAAACCTGCGAACCCTTTTTCAGGTATTGACCGACGATCTCGGCCAGACGACCAAAAAAAGTGACGCGATGCCATTCGGTCGCCTCTTTTTTTTCGCCGCTCTGTTTGTCCTTCCAGGTGTCGGTCGTGGCGATCGTGATATTGCACATGGCGTCGCCGCTGGCGCTGTAGCGGGATTCCGGGTCGCGTCCCAGATTGCCGATGAGGATGACTTTGTTAACGGATGCCATGAATGCTTCTCCTTGATGAAATAAACAGGGTGATGATAAAGCGAAAAAACGTTTCCGGCTTTGTGGTCAGGTCGTTGCGTTTTGCAGGACGCCGCGACGCGGCGGCGGATGAAGGCCGCAGGCCAGCGCCAGCCAGAGGATAACCGCCAGCGCGCAAAAAAGAAAAACCGCGCGGTTGCCCAGACGCTCCGCCAGCGCGCCGCCCACAATGCCGCCGACGAACAGGCCCAACGCCTGTAGCGTATTGTAGACGCCCAGCGCCTTGCCCTTGGCGTGCGGTGGCGCGATGCGGGAAATGAGCGAGGGCTGGAGGGCTTCCAGAGTGTTGAACGCGACAAAAAAGAGCGTGAGCCACAAAAAGAGCGTCGCCAGATTGTCGCCCGCAAGGCAGAATCCGGCCAGCGTCATCGTCAGCAGGGCGACCGCGCCGATAAGGACGGTTTTCATGCGTCCCCTTTTTTCGGCGATGATAATGGCGGGCGTCATCAGGGTGAAGGAGAGCAGCACGGCGGGCAGATAGACTTTCCAGTGCGCGCCGCCCGGCAAACCGCCGACTTCCACCAGCAGTGTGGGAACCAGCACCCAGAGCGCCATTTGCGTCAGGTGCAGGACAAAGACGCCAAAATTGAGCCGCAGGAGTTGCGGTTCATACAGCACGGCGGAGATCGGCACGGGCGAGCCGGAGACCGGCGGCGGCGCGGCGGGGACAACGCGGATCAGAACGACAATCGCCAGCAGCGCCAGAATTCCGGTGAGCCAGAAAATGCCGCTCATGCCGATCCTGTCAAAGAGCAGCGGTGCGGCGACCATCGAGACCGCGAACACCAGACCGATGGACGCGCCAATCATGCCCATCACGCGGGCGCGGCATTCCTCGCGCGTCAGATCAGCCGCCAGCGCCGTGACGGCGGCGGAAATCGCGCCCGCGCCCTGAATCACCCGTCCGGCGATCATCCAGTACATATCCGGCGCCAGCGCCGCCATGAAGCTGCCCAGGGCAAAAAGCAGAAGGCCGACGATGATCACCGGCTTTCTGCCCAGATGGTCAGAGGCCGCGCCCCAGGCGATTTGCAGGCAGGCCTGCGTCCCGCCATACGCGCCCAGCGCCAACCCGACCAGCAGCAGATTGTCGCCGCCTTCAATGTCTTTTGCATGGAGCGCGAACACGGGCAGAATCAGGAAAAGCCCCAGCATCCGCAAGCCAAAAATGGCGGCAAGGCTGATGCCGGTGCGCCGCTCGGCAGCCGTCAAACGATCCGGAAAAGCAGGGTTCATAAAAACAGGAAAAAGATTGCGCGTAAAGAGGCGGCTATGGTAACAAATCGGATTCCCGCGAACAGGAATTTGTTGCGGCCTGCTGTGCGGCAAGGCAATCGCATGAATGCCAAAACCATTACCCTGCGCTGTGCGCCAAGGCCGGAGCGTCGAATTTTGTCCGTTCCCGTAACTTTTTCCTCAGGTTTGCGCATATAATCGCCACGTTTTTCATTTTTCATTTTTCATTTCGCAAAGAATTGTCATGCGCCGCGAACGGAAGCGATTACGGTGAAGCGCCCTCTGGAAAATTCCTGCTGATTACGACGGGGGGTGACGTGAACGGAAGTGCCTACGGCGCTTTTACCAATACCCCCTCCGTGGACG
>JAIRZG010000116.1 GCA_031267345.1 Zoogloeaceae bacterium | reverse complement strand
TTCCAGCAACCAGAATGCCAATATATTATTTAAGGACTTTACTTATGAGAAGGTTAGTAAAAGCAGCAAATGGAGAAATGGTAGCCGCAAGCAAAGAATATTGCGCCTATGTGAAACACCCCGAAAAATCCCTGAAATTTCTGGATCGACAGCGAGACGCTATCCGAAAAAACTGTAGCGCCCTTGATAAAGTGAAATGACAATCCGAATGCGCCCCGAATGCCCTCTTGTCGGGCTTTATTGCGTTTAGCCCAATCGGGCGTATTGCGCCGTCTTGCGGCGCGTGGGTTTGCTTTCCTGCGCGAAGCCGGGCAACCGTTCGGCGGTGAGTTGCCGGGGCGCTTTACGAAGCGTCCCTATTCTGATGCCTGATGCCTGACCTCTGAACCGCAGAAGCGCGGATTGCAACGCGTATTTTTCGAGGATGGCGGCAAAATTATGTCAATGCGCGGCATAAGCATTGCAGAACTTTGTATTTCCCCTGGCGGCGCGAGACCGCCATCATTCGCCGCTATCGCCGCAGCTTGCGGTCAAAGCGGAGTTTTACTTCATCATGTCCCCATACAACCCTTTCGGGCTACAGGACGCGGAGTTGTTGCGTCATTCGCCTTACGTCGATGGTCAATGGATAAAAGGCGATGGCGCGCCGCTGGAAATCAGGAATCCGGCCAACGGCGGTTTTCTGGGGCAGGTGGAGACGCTGGCAGCGGACGGCGTTGCCCGCGCCATCGAAGCCGCCGCCCGCACCTTGCCCCATTGGCGCGCGCTGGCGGCTAAAGAACGCGGCGCCATTCTGGAAAAATGGCAGACTCTGATTGTGGAACACGCCGACGATCTGGCGCGTATCATGACATTGGAGCAGGGCAAGCCGCTGGCGGAAGCGAAAGCGGAAGTGCTTTCCGGCGCGGCTTTTGCCAAATGGTTCGCCGAGGAAGGCAAGCGGGTTTATGGCGAAATCATCCCGCCCTTCCAGAATGACCGGCGTTTGCTGGTGTTCCGGGAAGCCGTGGGTGTCTGCGCCGCCATCACGCCGTGGAATTTCCCCAGTTCCATGATTGTCAGAAAGACCGCGCCCGCGCTGGCGGCGGGCTGCTCCCTGATCCTGAAACCCGCAGAAAGCACGCCTTTTTCCGCCCTGGCGCTGGTCGAACTCGCCCAACGCGCGGGCGTGCCGCCGGGGGTGTTCAATGTCGTGCTGGGCGAGCCAGCGGTCATCGGACAGGTCTTCACCCGGCATCCATCGGTGCGAAAAATCTCCTTCACCGGCTCTACCCGCGTCGGTCGCCTGTTGCTGGCGCAAGCGGCGGAACAGGTGCAAAAGGTCACGCTGGAACTGGGCGGCAACGCGCCGTTCATCGTCTTTGCCGACGCCAATCTGGAAGCCGCCGTCACCGGAGCCATCACCGCCAAATTCAGGAACGCCGGTCAATTCTGCGTCGCCGCCAATCGCATTCTGGCGCATGAATCCCTGTTCGCCGCTTTCGTCGAGCGCTACGCCCAGGCCGCCGCCGCCCTGAAAGTGGGCGATGGTCTGGCAGCCGACAGCCAGGTCGGCCCGCTCATCAACCGGAAAGCGCTGGAGCGCGTCCAGGCGTTGGTGGATGACGCCGTGGCGGGCGGCGGGCGCGTAGTCACCGGCGGCAAGCCGCACGCGCTGGGCGGCCTGTTCTTTGAGCCGACCGTCATTACCCATGCCGCCGCCAACGCGCGTCTGCTGCGCGAAGAAATTTTCGGCCCGCTCATCAACGTGCAGTCTTTCAAGGACGACGATGAAGCCATCCGTCTGGCCAATGACACGAAATACGGTCTGGCCTCCTATTTTTATACGCGCGACATCAACCGCCTGTTGCGCGTCTCGGAAGCCCTGCAATTCGGCATGGTCGCCGTCAACACGCCCATCATCGCCGCCGAATCCTCGCCCTTCGGCGGCATCAAGGCCTCCGGTCAGGGACGCGAAGGCTCGCGCCACGGCATCGAGGATTATCTGGAACTGAAAACAGTCTGGGTAGCGGAGGATAGATGACGATTTTCAGGACGACATAGATGATATTCCCGTCCCTTGCGGCATAACCAGCGGGTCGATAAGGCGCGGCATCCCCTGCGAAACCCGTCCCGCAGCGCTGTTTTCGCGCGACGACGCGGCGGGATACGGTTCGCCCTGAACCCTTCCGCGCCGCAGACGCGCGTCGCTGTTCGCAAGGACACACGTTGACCAATGGGCGGGGCGGGGTTATCTTTGCGCGTTTTCACGTCAAGTGGTTGAGCCATGATACTTAGCGGCGCAGAAATTATCATCCGATGCCTTCAGGAAGAAAAAATCGAGCATGTGTTCGGATATCCGGGCGGCTCGGTGTTGTACATTTATGATGAGTTGTTCAAGCAGGATCAGGTGAAGCATATTCTGGTGCGGCACGAGCAGGCGGCGGTACATGCGGCGGACGCCTACTCGCGTTCGTCTGACCGCGTGGGCGTGGCGTTGGTGACCTCCGGCCCCGGCGTGACCAACGCGGTGACGGGCATTGCGAACGCCTATGCGGATTCTGTGCCGCTGGTGGTGTTGTGCGGTCAGGTCGGCACCGCCTACATCGGGCAGGACGCTTTTCAGGAATGTGACACGGTGGGCATTACCCGCCCCTGCGCCAAGCACAATTTTCTGGTCAAGGATGTCAAAGACCTGGCGATGACGCTGAAAAAAGCCTTCCACATCGCCACGACGGGGCGTCCCGGCCCGGTGGTGGTGGATCTGCCCAAGGACATCACGGCGGACAAATGCGAATTCGTTTATCCAGCGGCAGTAGCGATGCGCTCCTACAACCCGGTGCTCAAGGGGCATCTGGGACAGATCAAGAAAGCGGTGCAGCTTTTGCTGGAAGCCCGGCGCCCGCTGTTTTACATCGGCGGCGGAGTGATCCTGTCCAATGCGGCGGAAAAACTTACCGAATTGGCGCGGCGTCTGGGTTTTCCGGTGACGCATACCCTGATGGGGTTGGGCGGCTATCCCGCCAATGATCGGCAAAGTCTGGGCATGTTGGGGATGCACGGCGCCTATGAAGCCAACATGGCGATGCACCACGCAGATGTGATTCTGGCGGTTGGCGCGCGCTTCGATGATCGGGTCATCGGCAATGTCGAGCATTTCTGCGCCGCGCCGCGCCGGATTATCCATGTCGATATCGATCCTTCTTCCATTTCCAAGCGCGTCAAGGCGGATG
>JAIRZG010000066.1 GCA_031267345.1 Zoogloeaceae bacterium | reverse complement strand
ACAAGGTGCTGCGCCCGCAAAGCCAACCCCGCTTCGACACCATCCACAAGGTCATTGCGGCGCTGGGGTTGAAGCTGGCGGTCACGGCGTAAAACGGCGTCATTTTTTGTTGCGCTCCCTTTGAAGGGCGCGGCGGACGGGCGCGAGGTCGTGGCGTTTCCCAGACGGAGCCGATGCGTTGCGGCAGCGTGGTGCCGTTCAGGGTTTCATCCTGTTCGCCATCGAATATGATATTGTGCGCCATCCCCGGCAACAGGGCGTAGGATGGATTAGCACAGCGTAATCCGCCAGTCGTGAGCTTGGCGCGAAGCGCCCCGATGGAAGCCCCCAATTCATGCGCCGCTTCTCGGCGAAAGGTTTCGATCGGCGGATTACGCGGCTTCACCGCTAATCCGCCCTACGCCCTGCGTTGGACGCGGGATACATTATCCCAAAAGAACATTGAAATTACTTGTCTTGTATTTTTCATGGCATCCCATATTGATTTCTTCCTGGTGTTCCGGATTTGATGGCCAGATAAATTGCAAACAATACATTCAATCCAGGGATAAAACAATAAACAAGATTCCATGATGAAATACCAATGTCACGAATACGAGCAAGGGAAACCGCCAGTGAAGCAACAGTGGCCAATATCAAATGAAATCCCTTGCCTTCTGATCCAAACAAATCGGCAAAAATAAATGCTAGAAATAAAAATGAAAATATATACCCCAAACGTCCTATCCTCCCAATTAACAAATCGGAAACATCATAAAACTCTTTAACACTTATCTTCCAATGGCTATCCACAAATATTTCGTGAGCGCACTTTGGACAATGCACTACCAATAATTTTCCAACCGGAATGCGCAGGTTTGTCTTGCATTGTGTACAAGCAATAATTGCTGTTGAATTTTTGGCAATTCTGTCGCTTACATTATGTTTCATGGCAGCAATACGCAGTTTGATATAGAAGCTTTCCGCAGCACTCATATTTCCGCCTGCTTGTTCCCGCGCCTTTAACCACAAACCTTCGTGACGATAACCTTGTCTAAGTTCCGCCGCAACTTGCTCGTAGTAAGTTTCTTCCGGGATATTTTTCGCGGCGCGTCTTCCGCGCAAGTAATCAAAAAATCCATACTTTTGTAATATTTCCTTGAAAAATGAAATGTATAAAAAATACATTATACCCATCAGCATGAGAAGAAAAAATACAAATTCCATTTTTAAGCCTTTGAAAGTTTTTCAGTTTTGAATGCAATCAAATTTGACAAATCATTGTCAAAATATTTTATATTGTGCTTCTGCGTCTCCTTGTTCAGCTACCAAGCGACACCATTTTACTGCTTCTACATCGCACTGCCTTACGCCCTCTCCATTTCTGGATGTCACTCCAAGGTTATTTTGGGGCATCGCATGTCCTTGAGCAGCAGCCTTACGATACCATTTGGTTGCTTCTGAATAATCTTGTGCTACACCATCGCCATAATGGTATTTCAATCCAATATCAAATTGTTGCTGTTGTTGCCCAGACTGGACGTACCATGCGCCAAGCACAGCTAAAACAATGGTAATAATTATAAAAGTGAAAGCAGACAAACTATATGTTCCACCAGATTCTTTAAGCCTTAAGAGCGCATCTTGTTTCGGTAATTCAATTAACCTGTTTATCTTCCATCTAGCACTTAGAAAATAAATATGATTTGCGCATATTGCAAGGACAGCGTTTATTGCGCAATAAAAACCTGCTGGCATTTTTCCAGGAATAAATGTTTCTCCAATAATTTCTGTAATAATATACAGGACAAGAATTGCTATTGCATGAAATGGCATACGGCGATGAACAAACCATATCCAGGAGAATAAAAATACACAAATGTTGAATTTTAATGATTTCGATCTTTGATGATAAGATTTAAAAGCAGTGATATAATAATGCATTTTTTTCGCACTTGTAAATTTTGAGTTCGATACAGTCAGACGCAATATGATTGTCAAAAGCAGCAAAATGATACCGGGAATAAACGCATACGCCCCAAAAGATGGTATTGCGAAAATACCAATAAAAAGCATGATAAAAGAAATTACATAACCAATCATTCCACTGTTGTCTCTTTTTATATATTTATTATAGGTAGCGTCATTTATTTTTTCGTCTGCATGAATCCCACCAATTATGGCTGCATAATAATCTTTCGCTTCTTCCCAACTCATATTTTCTATGGCGCTTGGTTGTGCAGACGGTGTCCTCGTCTGCGCGGCTGTAGATTTATTGTTGGTGCTCATGCCAGTACTTTTTGCTCCTGTCTGTTGTCCTCCATACGAAGCGGCGACTATCTTGGCAACCGCTTTGGCAATGCCCACCGGACAATCTAGCGCAAGTAGCGTCTTGCAAATTTTTTCCGCGTCAAATCCACGTTTTGCCAGTTCAAAAGCCAAATCGAGCATTTGCTCGAAGAATAGTTTGTTGGCATTCGATTCCGTGGTGCCCGCATCGAAAGTTTGTTCCTGCTCGTGGCGTTGTTGGGCATTTGCGGTACGTTGCGCGGCAAGCCAATCATCATATTCCGCGCGTTGCGCAGGGTCAGAGAGCACCTTGTAGGCGTACGCGATTTCCTTGAAGCGCGTTTCTGCCTCTCCCCTGTTACTGGGGTTGCGATCGGGATGCCACTTCATTGCTTGGCGGCGGTAAGCATTCCTGATTTCTTCAGAGGTAGCGCCCTGCGCTACGCCAAGGATTTCATATAAGGATCGGAAGGGCATGGCATTCTCACGAAGAGAGATTGTGGTTACTGGTATTATATCCCGTGGTTCCATAAACGCCAGCACTGGATCATCGCGGCATGGCGAAGAGGAGCAAACTAACGGGGGTCACACCGCTCGTAACTTTTGGACAGGTCGTGCGCGCAACCCGCATGGATAAAGGAGTTTCGCAGGAAGCACTGGCTGATCTTGCGGGAATTGACCGGAGTTACATGGGAGGAATCGAGCGGGGCGAACACAATCTCAGTTTGTTCAATATCCATCGTATTGCCGCAGCCCTTGACGTTTCAATCGCTGAACTGATGCACAGAGCAAACTTGTAATGGGTCGTGCGCTTGCCACAAACGGCGTCATTTTATCTGTCCCCGCGCCCATGAAAAAGCCCGTCCGAAGACGGGCTTTCTACAAGTTGCCTCTGCCGTTGTTCAGGACTCGAACTCGATGATCGTCTGATCGACGGAAAGGCTCTCGCCGATGGTGGCGGAGATTTTTTTCACCTTGCAGTCGTGTTCGGCCTTGAGGATGTTTTCCATCTTCATGGCTTCGATGACCACCAGCTTTTCGCCTGCCTTGACTTCCTGTCCTTCGGTGACCGAAACTTCGCGCAGCAGTCCCGGCATCGGGGAAAGCAGGAAGCGGGAAAGGTCGGGTGGCGCTTTTTCGGGCATCATGGCGAGCAGCTCGGCGGCGCGGGCGGACATTACCATCATGTCGGCGCGTGTGCCCCAGTGGTGAATCTGGTACACCATACGATGCCGTTCGACTTGCAGGGTGAAAGGGTCGCCGTTGCAGGTGCCGTTGAACAGCGATTGCCCCAGACGCCAGCCGGAAAGGATGCGGTATTTCTGCCCCTCGTATTCGACTTCGTAGCCGCCCAGCGTCGGACGCGCCACTACCGGATGCCGCTCGCCGCCCCGGATGACCACCCAATGATCGCCCACCTGCCGCTCGTGACCAGGAAGCTGACCGGAGATTTTGGCGGCGCGATCCTGATAGCAGCGATGCATAAAGGCCGCCACGGAAATCAGCAAGGCCGGGTCATCATGCGGAACCATCGAGGCGTCAAAGCCCTGCGGATATTCTTCCGCGATAAAGCCGGTGTTGAAGGCGCCCGCCTGAAAGCGCGGATGCTTCACCAAGGCGGCCTGGAAGGGAATGTTGCTGCTGATGCCGCGAATCACAAAAGCGTTCAGGGCGTCGCGCATCCGGCCTAACGCCTCGTCGCGGGTCGCGCCGTGCACAATCAGCTTGGCGATCATGGAATCGTAGAACATGGAGATTTCGCCGCCGTCATAGACGCCGGTATCCACGCGCAGATAGTCGGACGCGCCGGGGATGAAGAACTTGGTCAGCCGTCCGGTGGAAGGCAGAAAGCCCCGGAACGGGTCTTCGGCGTTGATGCGGCATTCCACCGCCCAGCCGTCGATTTTCACGTCTTCCTGCTTCAACGCCAGCTTTTCCCCGGCGGCGATGCGGATCATCTGTTCGACCAGATCCAGCCCGGTAATGAATTCCGTCACCGGATGCTCCACTTGCAGACGAGTGTTCATTTCCAGAAAGTAGAAACTCTTGTCCGCGCCGACGACGAATTCCACCGTGCCGGCGGATTCATACTGCACGGCGCGCGCCAGCGCCACGGCCTGTTCGCCCATCGCCTTACGGGTCGCCGGGTCGATGAAGGGCGAAGGCGCTTCTTCGATGACCTTCTGGTGACGGCGCTGAATTGAGCATTCGCGTTCGTTCAGATACACGTAGTTGCCGTGCGCGTCGCCCAACACCTGAATTTCGATGTGGCGCGGCTCCTGCACGAACTTTTCGATGAACACGCGGTCATCACCGAAGGAGTTTTTGGCTTCATTCACGCAGGAAGAAAAACCTTCGTGCGCTTCCGCGTCGTTCCAGGCTACGCGCAAGCCCTTGCCGCCACCGCCGGCAGACGCCTTGATCATCACCGGATAGCCGATTTTCTGCGCGATTTTCACCGCTTCTTCCGGGCCGGAAATGGCCTCGTTGTGACCGGGGATGGTGTTGACTCTGGCTTCCTGAGCGAGTTTTTTGGATTCGATTTTGTCGCCCATCTTGCCGATGGAATAGTGCTTGGGGCCGATGAAGGTAATGCCTTCTTCTTCCAGCCGCCGCGCGAAGGTTTCGTTTTCCGACAGGAAACCGTAGCCGGGATGCACTGCTTCCGCGCCGGTTTCCTTGCAGGCGGCGATGATTTTGTCCATCACCAGATAGGATTCCTTGGAAGGCGCGGGGCCGATGCAGATTTTTTCGTCCGCCAGTTCCACATGCAGCGCGTCCCGATCCGCTTCGGAAAACACGGCAACGGTTTGAATGCCCATTTTGCGGGCGGTCTTGATGACGCGGCAGGCGATTTCACCGCGATTTGCAATCAGGATTTTCTTGAACATGTAATTTCTCCTGTCGTTCAAAGCGGAATGTTGCCGTGCTTGCGCCACGGGTTTTCCAGTTGTTTGTTGGTCAGCATGGCGAGTGAGCGACAGATGCGCTTGCGGGTGCAGTGCGGCATGATCACGTCGTCGATGAAGCCACGGCTGCCGGCGACAAAGGGGTTGGCGAACTTGTCCTTGTACTCGGCTTCACGCGCGGCGAGTTTGAGCGGATCATCCTTCTCGTTACGGAAAATGATTTCCACCGCGCCCTTCGGCCCCATCACCGCGATTTCGGCGGAAGGCCAGGCGAAATTCACGTCGCCGCGCAGATGCTTGGAAGACATCACGTCATACGCGCCGCCATAAGCCTTGCGGGTAATCACCGTGACCTTGGGTACGGTGCATTCGGCATAGGCGTACAACAGCTTCGCGCCGTGCTTGATGATGCCGCCGTATTCCTGCGCCGTGCCGGGCAGGAAGCCGGGCACATCCACGAACGTCACTACCGGAATATTGAAGGCATCGCCAACACGCACGAAGCGCGCGCCCTTGATCGAAGCCTTGCTGTCCAGACACCCCGCCAGCACCATCGGCTGGTTGGCGACCACGCCGACCGTGGAGCCGCTCAAACGGATGAAGCCGGTGATGATGTTTTTGGCGTGATCCGCCTGCACCTCGAAAAAGTCGGTATCGTCGGCGACCTTGACGATCAGTTCCTTCATGTCGTAAGGCTGGTTGGGATTGTTCGGAATCAGCGTATCCAGCGAAAAATCGAAGCGATCCGCCGGATCGTCGGTTTGCTGCATGGGCGGCTTTTCGCGGTTGTTGCTGGGCAGATAGTTGATCAGCCGCCGCACGTAGGCAAGCGCCTCGACATCGTTTTCAAAGGCGAGATCCGCCACGCCGGATCGGGTGCTGTGCGTGACCGCGCCGCCCAGTTCTTCGGCGGTGACTTCTTCGTGCGTCACGGTTTTCACCACGTCCGGGCCAGTCACGAACATGTAGGACGAATCCTTGACCATGAAAATGAAGTCGGTCATGGCGGGCGAATACACCGCGCCGCCCGCGCACGGCCCCATAATCATGGAAATCTGCGGCACGACGCCGGAAGCCAGCACATTGCGCTGAAACACGTCGGCATAGCCGCCCAGCGATGCCACGCCTTCCTGGATGCGTGCGCCGCCGGAATCGTTCAGGCCGATCACTGGCGCGCCGACCCGCATGGCGTGATCCATGATCTTGCAGATTTTTTCCGCGTGCGCTTCGGAAAGCGCGCCGCCGAAAACGGTGAAATCCTGCGAGAACACGAACACCAGACGACCATTGATGAATCCGCAGCCGGTGACGACGCCATCGCTGGGGATTTTGTCCTTTTCCATGCCGAAGTCGGTGCAGCGGTGCTCCTTGAACATGTCCCATTCCTCGAAGGAGTCGGGGTCGAGCAGCAATTCGATGCGCTCGCGCGCGGTGAGTTTGCCTTTCCTGTGCTGGTTGTCGATGCGTTTCTGGCCACCGCCCAAACGGGCGGCCTGCCGCTTTTTGTCTAACTCGTCAATAATGTCAAGCATGTAAAAACTCCTTGGAAATCGGGGGGTCACAATTCAGGAACCTGAGTAACGCATGGGCGGCGGCGGAAGGCGACATTTTTCCAGCCGCCACCTGCCGGGTAATTTCCGGCAGCAGGGCTTGCACCGCCTGGTGGCGCTGGAATTGCTGGTTGAGGCCGAAATGAATCAACTGCCACATCCAGTCGACCGCCTGACGCTGACGCTTTTCAGCGAGCGCGCCGTTGGCGGTCAAAATGTCGCGGAACTTTGTCACCTCGTCCCAGAATTCCGCCACGCCTTCCCTTTTCAGGGCGCTGATGGTGAGAACCGTGGGCGTCCAACCCGGCAGGGCGGGACGCAGAAGGCGCAAAGCCTGCTTCCATTGAGCGCGCGTCGCGTTTGCGGCAGTCGGATTGAGATCGGCCTTGTTGATGACCACCAGATCGGCAATCTCGACGATGCCTTTCTTGATGGCCTGCAAATCATCGCCCGCGTTGGGCAATTGCAAGAGCGCGAACAAATCCACCATGCCCGCTACCGTGGTTTCACTTTGCCCGACGCCCACGGTTTCGACGATGATCACATCAAAACCGGCGGCTTCACAGAGCAACATGGCCTCACGGGTTTTTTCGGCGACGCCGCCCAGAGAACCGGCGGAAGGCGAAGGACGGATGAACGCTTCCTCCCGCTGACTCAGGGTTTCCATGCGGGTCTTGTCACCCAGAATGGAGCCGCCGGAAAGCGAGGAGGAAGGATCAACCGCCAGCACCGCCAGACGGCAGCCTGCGTCGATCAGATAATTGCCCAACGCTTCAATGAAGGTGGACTTGCCCGCGCCTGGCGATCCGGAGACGCCGACGCGAATGGCTCCGCCCGTGTGGGGCAGCACAGAGAAAAGCACCTGTTGGGCACGTTCCTGATGATCGGGTCGGGTAGACTCGATCAGCGTAATACTCTTGGCGAGCGCGCGACGCTGCCTGTCCAGCACCCCGTCAATCAGGGTCTGGTCGGCTGCCGACAGCGCATTTGCGCCATCCATCGCGTTCCCGGAAATTCTTTGCATATGCAAATGCGTCAAATGCGGTTAATGCGTCCAAAACCTGAAAACACAAACCTGAAAACACAAGCGCGGTCTACATCGGTCCATGTCGTTTTACCCCTTGGGCGCAGAAAATCCTGAATGCTACTTTGTTCACAACAGATAAGGCAAGACAGGATTCGACAGGGAAGCCAGTGGCATGAATGGGCTTGTCATCGCCCGCTTTGCTGCAGCGCACCAATCGCCGCTCGGCGCGTGGATTATGCGCTTTCCGCCAGCGGACATACTGGACAAACGCAATCCGTATACGGATTCCTGATTATTCCCGTTCCCTGACGGTTGATCCCTGAATCTGCTACCATGCCCTGCTGAAAATCCTGAATAAACAGGGAAGGACGGTTATTCAGCGTTTCCCTTTCGTCTGGCGGCGTCGCCAGTTTTCATGAACCTTTTTGAACGCCTGAAAAAAATGCTTGGACGTGTAATTACCGGAGCCATTCTGGTGGTGTTGGGGCTGTTGTTGCTGGTCGCCAACCTGCGCTTTTTCAATCTGAATGGCGCGGCGATAATGGCAACCTGGTGGCCTTTGGGGCTGTTGTTGTTGGGCAGTCTGCTCATCAACCTGCGCGCCTGGTTCCTTGGCGTAACGCTGGCGCTGTACGGCCTTTTGTTTCTCGCCATCGAACTGGGGCTGTTGCAGGCGCATGTGGCGTCCCTCATCCGCGTCTGGTGGCCGTTGGGCATCCTGATCGTCGGCGTCGCGCTGATCGTAAATCGCAGGGTTTAGGGGACAGGGATGTAGGGGCGGCCTCAAGTCGCCCGCAGCGGGCGAACGCAGCCGTCTGTCCTCTGAACCTCACCCCTTCAAAGGAAGGGCGCTTTAATTGTTTAATCCCTTCCTCTTGAAGGGGAAGGGCGTGTTCTGCCCCTTGAGCCTTGCTCCCTCCCACGAGGGGGAGAGGGTTAATCAGCGGCGGCTTCGCCGCCGGTAACTTTACTGTCCTCTGTCCTCTGAACAAACGGGCGCGATTCATCGCGCCCGTTTGTTCGCCCCTACACCAAAGGACGCGCGGGTACGGCAGGATCAAGAAACCGTCATTTCAACGGCATTCACGCGATTGCCCTGGCCCGCGCGACGCGCTTCTGATCCCGGACAGTCGATCCCTTATAATCTCCAGCTTTTATGTGCTGGCGACCATTTGGCGTGTTCGCCTGTTCTCATGGCAATTTTCGTTCTCGGAATCAATCATCATTCCGCGCCTCTGGCGATCCGCGAGCAGGTAGCGTTTCAGGAAGAAACGCTGCCGCAGGCGTTGGCGGCGTTGGCGCAGGACGCGCGGATGCGGGAGGCGGCGATTTTGTCGACCTGCAACCGTACGGAAATCTATGGCGTCGGCGAAACGTCGGAAGCTGTCGCGGAATGGTTGGCGCGGCATCATCAGGTTGATATGGCGCGGCTTTCGCCTTTTCTTTACACCCTCACGGGGCGCGAGGCGGCGCAGCATGTGTTTCGCGTCGCCAGCGGTCTGGATTCGATGGTGCTGGGCGAAGCGCAGATTCTGGGGCAGATGAAGGAGGGCGTACGGCAGGCGGAACTGGCGGGAACGCTGGGCGTTTATCTGCACAAGCTTTTCCAGCGCGCCTTTGCGGTTGCCAAGGCGGTGCGCAGCAGCACCGCCATCGGCGCGAATACGGTTTCCATGGCGGCGGCGGCCGTGCAATTGTCCGAACAGATTTTTGAATCCATCGC
>JAIRZG010000065.1 GCA_031267345.1 Zoogloeaceae bacterium | reverse complement strand
CGGACAGACATCCATCACGGATTACCCGGAAGACCTGCTGCAACTCATCGGCGCGCAGTGGGAAACGCCGGAAGGGGAAGTCTTGCTGTAGCGGTAACGCAGAAAGAGCAATGCCAAAGTTTGCGGAAAAACCGCAAACTTTAGCCTCAACGTCCGTTTTCTGCGGTCAGCCCGCCCAAAGCGTCCATCAAATCGGGGAGGAAGCGGGCGAATTCGCCGGACATCAGGGTGAATTCGGCGTCGAAAATCTCGTCGGCGTTGTCGCTCTCCTGCTCGACTTCTTCTTTCAGCACATCGAGAAATTCCAGCCGCTTGATCTCGCCTTTCTCCGTGAGGACAAAGGCGACGCGCTCGTTCCAGGTCAGCGCCAGACGGGTGGGGAGTTTGCCAGCGGCGATGTGGGCGCGGATTTCAGCGGCGGCTTCGTCGCCCAGGGGGTGACGCACGTAGCGCACCACGGCGCGTTCCTCATCCACGGCTTTCAGTTCGCAATCCCGATCTATGGTGAATCCGGCGGGCGCGTCGCCGCCTGTCAACCAGTCCGCCATCGCCGAAGTCGGTGAAATCCGTGTCTGCGCCAACGCCAACGGCAGGTCATCCAGACATTGACGCAGGTGTTCCAGCGCTTCTTCCGCCTTGGCGAGACTGCCTGCGTCGACGCCCAGCCAACCGTGTTCGCGGTCTATCCACACGGAGGTCTTGCGGCGGCAGGTAAAGGCGCGCGGCAACAACTCGTCGCGCACCTGTTCTTTCAAATCGCGCAGCGCCTTGCGCCCCGGCGGATAACCTTGTTCCGCGGCCTGTTTTTCGGCGCGCGCCAATGTTTCCTGCTGAATCACCGTGGCGGGCAGCAGACGGCTTTCCGTCATCAGCGTGATCAAACATTGCCCGCCCGCAACATGCGCCAGATCGCCTTCCTCCGCCCGCGCGCGCGGCGGAACCCAACCGCGACTGACCGCTTCCAGATTACCGCAGGGATGAAAAACGCCGCGCCCAAGCTGTTCGGCAAGCTCGGAAAAAGAAAGACTCCAGGGCGCGGGCAGACGATAGATTTGCAGGTTTTTGAACCACATGTTTGATGTATTCCTGAACGTGATGAGCGGGTTATGCGGGGAAATCCCGAGTTTGTATTTTATCCGTTGTACGCATCGCGCCACTGCTTTCGCAAGGTATCCGCACTGTGTCGTCACGGGCGGAACGGATTTTCGCCCAACACAAAGGCCGCGCGCAAATCAGGAGCGTCAAGAAGCGCGGCGGCAGTTGCAAAACGGACGTGATGCGCGGGGATGACGCATTTTAACTTGTTCAGATGCTTCATGGTATCTCAACCGGACGTTTTGCGCACAAACACCAGGTCCCACACGCCGTGTCCCAATTTGAGGCCGCGCTGTTCAAACTTGGTGAGGGGACGGTAATCCGGTCGGGGGGCGTAGTCTGCCGCCGTGTTGACGAGATCGGGCTCAGCGGCAAGGACGGTCAGCATTTGCGCCGCGTATTCTTCCCAATCCGTCGCGCAGTGAATATAGCCGCCAGGTCGCAGACGGCGGGTCAGTTCGGCAACGAAAGGCGACTGAATCAGGCGGCGCTTGTTGTGCCGTTTTTTGTGCCAGGGATCAGGGAAAAAAATGTGGACGCCGTTGAGGCTCGACGCTGGCAACATGTCGCGCACGACTTCCACGGCGTCATGCTGGATGATGCGGAGATTGGCGAGTTCCTGCTCGGCAATCCGCTTGCACAGGCTGCCGACACCGGGAGGATGCACTTCCACGCCCAGATAGTCGTTTTCCGGGTGCGCTGCGGCGATGCGGGCAGTGGTTTCGCCCATGCCGCAACCGATCTCCAGCAGCTTCGGCGCGGCGCGACCAAAGAGCGCGTCCAGATCGAGCGGCGTTGCGGTAAAGGGAACACCGACTTTCGGCATCATTTCATTCGAATATCGCTTCTGCGCCGCCGACATGCGCCCCATGCGACGCACGAAACTGCGGATATGACCGTAGGTCTCCAGCATGGCGCCCGTTTCAACAAGAATAATAAATTGAACGCAAAAACGAACGCAAAAGTTCCGCTTCTTCCGTAAACGAACCATCGTCCTCTAGCGCATACCAGACCTCTTCATGCTTCAGGAAAATAATACTGCGGCAAACATTATGGACTTCTTCAAACCATTTTCCATTTATCAATTCGCCCTGATTATTGAAAACACGGTACAAGGTTTTGCCGTTTTGCCGCATCTTCACCACCACCGCCTCACGTTTTTTGGCAAAAAATGCGCCGGGCAATTCTCCTTCCAGTACAGCGGACTTCGGATCGAATTCTGTTGTTTCCCGCAAAATAAAAACCCGTGTTTCATCGGCATAATGCGCGATCAGCCTACCCTGATCATCAAACGTCGGACAGTCTCCATGAACATGCAGGGGAAGCGGCTGATCAATGACGGGGAAAAGTCCGCCTTCGGGGGAAGCCGCGTATAAACGACAGGTCATATTTTCGTAATCGTACAAGGCCAGAATATGACGGATGGTCGTACCGTACTGTGTTTTGAAGTCATGGAATTCCGGCAGGGAAAGCCGCGTAGCTGTCTGATCATGGAGTTGATAACGCTGGATTTTTTGGTTTCGACGTTGTTTTGCATACGGATTCCGGACGGCAGCGGCATATCTGTACCTTCCATCGTAAAAATGAACTCGTGTCCACCCAGTTCAAAATGATCAATGCTTCTCTCCGATGGCGGCAGCGCCTCGCTCAAATCCTTCATGTTCAGGGTGCCTCAAGCCTTTTGTTTTCTTTTCCCAATACAACCATTTTCTGATAATCCAGACCTGACCAGGCATAACCGCCCTCTTGATACCAACGTGGCGCGCGCTGCAAAAGACGCCCATCCTGAAAACGCAGATAGATATGGGCGCATTCTTCTTCGCCTGGATAACAATGTTTTCCTCGCCTGATTTGTACAAGAATTGTTTCAATGTTTGGATTAACATCAAAACCAATCCCGTCAAATTCATCTGGAATGATGCGTTCGCTGCGACTGTTCAATAAAACATTGACGCCATTCCGGTGCGCGACAAAACCAAGACGCTGCTCCTGCGGCAGCGTCATGGTGAATTCATCATTTTCAGCGGAAAGTTCGTTTTCGCTGTATTGATCCAGCAATATGGGTTCAATACGCTCATAGTAGTTATCGGGAATGTTTTCTGCTTTTTTCAGCACGTAAAGCGGGTAAAGCGGGCATTCGTCTGCTTCCACGCCGCGCACGGCCTGCACATAAACCGGCCAGACCTCATTGATGTACGCGTAGATCGCAGTCTCCTCGTCAAATGGCGGCTTGGCGTTTTCGACGCACTTGCCCACAAATTCATCGGCAAACACATTCGCGGCAAAACCCAGGCATAACGCCATGCCGAGTACGCATTTTGTCAGCTGGCGCAGGTCAATACGGCTACGGTAGCGCATGATTCAAGCTCCAGGCAGGCCAGCGGTGGGCGAAGATGGAGCCGCGTGACAAAAATTTTTCGGCATGAGATTTGTCGCAGGTATACTCATGGTTTGCAAAATGCTTAACAATGAACAGGGAAACGCATTTCTTCCGAAAGCGAACCTCTGCCCCATAATGTATACCAAACTCCTTCATGTTTCAGGCGTACATGACCGCAACCCAGATTAAGGGCGTCTTCAAACCACTTTTCGTTTATCAGCTCGCCCTGATGATTGAAAACACGATACAAGGTCTTGTCGTTTTGCTGCATTTTTACAACCAGCGCATCACGGGTTTTGGCAAAAAACGCGCCGGGCAATTCTCCTTCCAGCGCAGCGGACTTCGTGGTTTCCTGTAAAATAAAAACCCTGGTTTTATCGGCATATTGCGCGATCAGCCTGTCTTGATCGAATTTCGGGCAATTTCCATAAATCAGGGAAAGTGGCTGATCAATAACGGGATAAAGTCCGCCTTCGGGGGATGTCGCGTATAAACGACAGGTCATGCTTTCGTAATTGTACAGGGCCAGAATACTACGAATGACTTCGATGGGATACTGTATTCTAAAATCGTGGAATTCCGGCAGGGACAACCGCGCAGCCGCCCGGTCATAGAGTTGATAACGTTGTATTTTTTTGATGTCGAGTTTATTTTGCGTAGTTATTCCAGGCGGCAGCGGCGTATCCGTATCTTTCATCGTAAAAATGAACTCGTGTCCATCAAGCCCAAAATGATCGATGCTTATATCCGATGGTGGAAGCGCCTCGCTTAAATTTTTCAAATTCAGAAGCGCTACAGGCCTGATGTATCCATTTCTCAACTCAGCCACCCAATAATCATCATTCAGGCGATAACCCCCGCCCTGGTACCAGTGTGGCGCGCGCTGCAAAAGACGCCCGTTCTGAATACGCAGATAGGTATATCCTTTGTAATTCCGTATTTTTACCAGAATTGTGTTTTTACCGCTTGCATAACCCTCCAAATCAATCGTGGAAAACTCATCGGGAATGATGCGTTTGCCACGACTGTTCAATAAAACGCTGACGCCATTCCGGTGCGCGATAAAACCAAGGCGCTGTTCCTGCGGCAGCGTCACGACGAATTCCCCGTTTTCATCGTAAAGTTCGCTTTCGTAGTATTGATCCAGCATCATGGGTTCAATACGCTCATAGTGGTTGGCAGGGATATTTTTGGCTTTTTTCAGCGCATAAAGCGGACATTTGCCTGCTTCCACGCGCACGGCTCGCACATAAGCCGACCAGATATCATTGATGATGCCGCTATGGATCGCAGCCTCCTCATCGAAGGGCGGCGCGGCGTTTTCGGCGCACTCGTTCACAAATTCATCGGCAAACGCATTCGCGGCAAACCCTAGGCACAACGCCATGCCGAGCACGCATTTTGTCCGCTGGCAGCGCATGGTTCAGGCTCCAATCAGGCCGGTCGTCGGCGAAGACGGATCCGCGTGATACAGCTTTTTCGGCATTCGTCCGGCCAGATACGCTTCGCGTCCGGCTTCTACGGCTTTTCTCATCGCCGAGGCCATCAGCACGGGATTTTGCGCGAGGGCGATGGCGGAATTCATCAGTACGCCGTCGCAGCCCGACTCCATCGCCAGCGCGGCGTCCGAGGCCGTGCCCACACCCGCGTCCACCAGCACCGGAACTTTGGCGTTGCGGATAATCAGCGCCAGATTCCAGGGATTGACGATCCCCATGCCGGAGCCAATCAGCGAAGCCAGTGGCATGATGGCGACACAACCTGCGTCTTCCAGCATCTTCGCCTGTATGGGGTCGTCGGCGCAGTAGACCATGACCTGAAAGCCGTCTCGCGCCAGAATTTCCGCCGCTTTCAGCGTTTCCGGCATGTTCGGAAACAGATTGTTCGCGTCGCCCAGCACTTCCAGCTTGACCAGCGCCTGACCATCGAGCAGTTCGCGCGCCAGCCGCAGGGTGCGCACCGCTTCCCCGGCGCTGTAGCAGCCCGCCGTGTTGGGCAGGATGACATGGCGGGCAGGATCGATGACTTCCAGAAGATTCGGCTGCTTCGGGTCTTGTCCGATATTGACGCGGCGAATGGCGACGGTAACGATTTCCGCGCCGGAAGCCTCAATGGCGGCGCGGGTCGCGTCAAAATCCCGATACTTGCCCGTACCGATCAACAGACGGGAACGGTAGCCGCGTCCGGCGATAACCAGTTGATCCATAAAAAATCCTAACCGCCGCCCACCGCCACGACAATTTCCAGCGCGTCGCCAGAAGACAGGGGCGTCGCCGCGTATCGGCTTCTAGGCACAATGTCGCCATTACTTTCCACGGCGACGCGCTTGCCCGCATAACCCAGATGCGCCATCAGGTCAGCAAGCGTTATGAGCGTATCGGGAAACGGACGACGTTCGCCATTGAGCGTGAGTTCCGGCATGGGTGGAAAAAACGGGGAAAGAAACAAGGGGTGAAGTTTAGCACCGACGCTGCGCCTGGCGTAAAATCCCTCCATTTTTCGCGTCAGGAATCCGGCAGGTTTGCCATGACTCCCGATTCCTGATGCCGGACGCCTGATTCCGATGCTTTCCACCCACTTTGATGTCATTGTCGTTGGCGGCGGTCATGCCGGAGCCGAGGCTGCGTTGGCGGCGGCGCGGATGGGGGCGCGGACTTTGTTGCTGACGCACAATCTGGAAACGCTGGGAGCGATGAGTTGCAATCCTTCCATCGGCGGCATCGGCAAGGGGCATTTGGTCAAGGAAGCAGACGCGCTGGGCGGGGCGATGGCGGCGGCGGCGGATGTGGCGGGCATACAGTTTCGCATCCTCAATCATTCCAAGGGGCCGGCGGTGCGGGCGACGCGCGCGCAGGCCGACCGCGAACTTTACAAACGGGCGATACGCGCGCGGCTGGAGCGTCAACCCAATCTCACCCTGTTCGCGCTGGGCTGCGATGACCTGATACTGGAAGGCGAGCGGGTGACGGGCGTAGTGACGCAGATGGGGGTGCGGATCACGGCGAACAGCGTAGTGCTGACGGCGGGCACTTTTCTCAACGGGCTGATTCATGTCGGGATGCAGCATTATCCGGCGGGGCGCATGGGCGATCCGGCCAGTCACGCGCTGGCGACGCGCCTGAAGGAACTCGGCTTGCCGCAGGGACGCCTGAAGACTGGCACACCGCCGCGTCTCGATGGCGCCAGCATTGATTTTTCCGTGCTGGCGCGTCAGGATTCGGACGCGCCGCTGTCGGTGTTTTCCTTTCTCGGACACGCTGAACAACATCCCGAACAGCGTCCCTGCTGGATCACCGAAACCAACGTCCAGACGCACGACCTCATCCGCGCCAATCTGGATCGCTCGCCACTTTATGCGGGCGTAATCGAAGGCGTCGGGCCGCGCTACTGTCCGTCCATCGAGGACAAGATTTACCGCTTCGCCGGACGCGACAGTCATCAGGTGTTTCTGGAGCCGGAAGGCCTGGAGACCCGCGCGATTTATCCGAACGGGATTTCCACCAGCCTGCCTTTCGACGTGCAGTTGGGTTTGGTGCGCTCGATCAAGGGACTGGAAGCCTGCCACATCCTGCGTCCCGGCTATGCCATTGAATACGATTACTACGACCCGCGCGCCTTGAAGGCGACGCTGGAAACCAAAGCCATCGCCGGACTTTTTTTCGCCGGACAAATCAACGGCACCACCGGCTACGAGGAAGCGGCGGCGCAGGGTTTGCTGGCGGGCGCGAACGCCGCCTTGCAGGTCAAGGAACTTGAACCGTGGACGCTGCGCCGCGACGAAGCCTATCTGGGCGTATTGGTCGATGACCTGATGACCCGTGGCGTTTCCGAACCCTACCGCATGTTCACCAGTCGCGCCGAATACCGTCTGCAACTGCGCGAGGACAACGCCGATTTGCGCCTCACGGAACAGGGACGACAATTGGGGCTGGTCGATGATGCCCGCTGGACGGCTTTCGCGCAAAAGCGCGAGGCCATCGAGCGCGAACGCGAACGGCTCAAATCGACCTGGGTCAATCCCGCCATCCTGCCGCCGGAGGCGGCAGAGCGGATACTGGGCAAGCCCATCGAGCGGGAATACGCGCTCTTTGACCTCTTGCGCCGCCCCGAAGTCCGCCACGCCGCGCTATCGGCCTGTAGCGCCCCGCCCGAACCCCTTGATCCGCTGGTGGTCGAACAGGTGGAAATTCAGGCCAAATATCAGGGTTACATCGAACGACAAAAGGAGGAAATCGCCCAAAGCGCCGCCTATGCGGATCTGGCGCTGCCGCGCGATCTGGATTTCGCCCGCATAGCGGGGCTTTCCCGCGAGGCGCAACAAAAGCTCACGCAGCACCGACCGGAAACGCTGGGACAGGCCAGCCGCATTCAGGGCATCACGCCCGCCGCCATTTCGATTCTGTTGATCCAGCTAAAGCGCATGACGCGGGAAAAGCCACGCACAGCGGCAATTCATCAGGAAGGAAGATAAGCCCGCATGGATGAAGACATGAATGACCGGCAACGACTTGAACGCGGCATTGCGGCGCTGGGGCTTGAATTGGCGACGGACGCGCCGGAAAAGCTCATCGCCTACCGCGACCTGCTCATGAAATGGAACAAAACCTACAACCTCACGGCGCTGAAAAATCCGGCGGAGGCGATTACCCACCACCTGCTTGATGCGCTGGCGATTTTGCCCGCGCTGGATCATCACATCAATGCGGCGGCTTCGCCGCCGGTGACGGAACGGTCCTCTGCCCGCTGCCCTCCGTCCTCCGTCCTCGACGTTGGCAGCGGCGGCGGTCTGCCGGGGCTGACGCTCGCCATCGCCCGTCCGGAACTGGCCGTGACGCTGGTCGACGCCGTGCAGAAAAAAACCGTTTTTCTGCGTCAAACCATCATCGAACTGGCCTTGAAAAACGTCACCGTTTATCATGCCCGCGTCGAGACCCTGCAAGGTCGCCATGCCGTGATCACCGCGCGCGCCTTTGCCGAACTCAAGGATTTCGTCGCCCTCACCCGCCACCTGTTGGCTCCGAACGGTCATTGGCTGGCGATGAAAGGACAAAACCCCGACGCCGAACTCGCCGCCCTGCCTACAGGAATCGTGGTAGAAGCGGTACAATCGCTCGTCGTACCAGGATTGAATGCCGAGCGACATCTGGTGATTTTGCAGCAAACTGATTGAAGCGATTGGAGAACAACATGCAACTCGATAAAATACACTTGAAAAATTACCGTGCCCATACAGATTTAACGGTGGAATTTAATCCGCATTTCAATGTGCTAGTCGGTGTTAATGGTAGCGGGAAAACTTCTTTGCTACATGGGATTTGTGCTTCTTTTTATGGTTTGCTTTTGAATAAAGTACCTACTGAAATAGCTAGCGATTCGGATGTAAGGCACTGTGTTGAAATCACGGAAGGGCGTTATCGATTTGAATTACAATATCCTCTTGAGATTGTAGCAACAGGTAAAGCGTTTGACAAATTTCACGAATGGAAGTTGAGTAAAACCAGTGAACTAACGCGAACAGATATATCAGGGAATCTACCTTCCATACAAGAGGCGGTTAAAGATACAAGCATCACAGTACCCTTGGTTGTGTTTTATCCCGCAAATCGCAAATGGTCATTCACCAATGATGCAAATAAAATCCAATCAGTAATCCATAAAGAGTCGCGTAAAGATGCTTACACAAAATACTGGAACGCCTCGGAAAATATTAACGATTTACAAAGCTGGGTTATTGCAAAATGTCTGGAGCGGTGGCAAACATCCTCTGAAACTGGAGAATTGTTTGACAATATTTCCGGCGACGAACTGGGCTTGGTCAATCAAGCCTTGCATCATGCGCTGGAGGATATAAAAGGCTTGCGCTATGACATGAAGCAAAAAAGTCTGTTGGTAGAATGGCAAACAGGTGTAGAAGCTATGACTATTGAACATCTGAGTGATGGGCAGCGCGCCATCATTTGTTTGGTCGTAGATATTGCACGCCGCATGTGCATTTTGAATCCACAATTAGGACAAGAAGTAACAGAAAAAACCCCTGGCATTGTGTTAATTGACGAATTGGACATGCACCTACACCCCGAATGGCAACGCCGGATTACCCGAAGTCTGAAAACCGCCTTTCCTGCTGTGCAATTCATTGTCGCTAGTCATTCGCCGCAAGTCATTGGAGAATTACGCCCGGAAGAAATTATTTTATTGACAACAGAAGGAATGGCACACCCGCAAACAAGCTATGGTCTTGACTCCAGCAAGGTCCTGGAAGAAATTATGGGAGCATCGCCAAGAACAGAATCCGTGCAAAAAGATCTGGATTCATTGTCAAAAGCCATTGCCTACAACAAGCTCGGAGAAGCCAAAAAATATCTGAATAAACTTCAGAAAGAAACATTTGATCTCCCTGAACTTCTGGGAGCGCAGGCACTGATTCAAAGAAAAGAGGTATTGGGCAAATGAAACATGTTGTAAA
This sequence comes from Zoogloeaceae bacterium, assembly GCA_031267345.1. GTDB lineage: Bacteria > Pseudomonadota > Gammaproteobacteria > Burkholderiales > Rhodocyclaceae > Azovibrio. The sequence goes on along the minus strand of JAIRZG010000065.1, from coordinate 4,947 downwards.
AGGCGTGGAGCCAGAAGATTTTCGTGCGTGGAAAAAAAGAGCCAGCGTTGACTGGAAACCAGACTATGCAAGCCTCCAAAACCCGGAAAAGCGTTCTTTGCATAAATCTTTGTTACAAGAACAAGGATGGGTTTGTTGTTATTGTGGCAATAGAGTCTCTCTAGATGATAGTCATATTGAGCATTTCCATCCCCAAAAATGTTATCCTGAATCAGCATTGGAATATGGCAATCTTCATGCATCGTGCACGAGTAACCCCGGTACGCCCCTGCACTGTGGACATGCTAAAGGCCATCGGTTTGATACCTCCTTTATTTCTCCGCTTGAACCAAATTGCGAGCTGCGCTTTATTTATGGCGGTATCGGAGGAGAAATATTTTCTTCAAATAAAACGGATGCTGCTGCCACCAATATGATCGATGTATTGAAGCTGAACATTCCGATACTGAAAAACAAACGCAAAGCACTGCTCAATACAATTTTATCCCCAGATTTTCTGGGAAATGCCACCAATGAAGAACTAACAATATTATGGATGCATTATCGCAAAACAGATGTGGAAGGCAAGTTACAGTCTTTCGCGCACGTAGTTACCCGCTTCATTGAACAAAATTTTCCTTTTGTCATTAACGTTCAGATATAAAGAATATGCTATGGACGCCATTTTTATTACGCATCTGACAGGCAGAATAGACAAAATATTCACCGTGTTTTTTGCCGTGCTGATCATCCTGTCCATAACTTCCCTCCCAACTCGTGCCGCCAGTTTTGACTGTTCAAAAGCAAAAAACGAATTTGAGCAGGCGATTTGCGGCGACCCGAAACTTTCCGCATTGGATGAGGAACTTGCCAGGGCGTACCGGAATGCACTGGGTAAAATGGGCGAAGATGCGGAAAGCTTGCGAATAGCGCAGCGCGCATGGTTAAAACAGATGCAATCAACGTATTCGAATCACATTGCAGATGGTTTTCAGCACCGCATTAAAGCCCTGAACAACATAGCGGATTTTCCGGCTGTCAATGCGCCGACAAATACATTCTTGAAGATTGACCGTCTGAATGATATTTCAGAACAGTACGATTTCACGCTACGCAGGTTCAATTACGACGCCACCGACAAAGAGGCGAAACAGATTCTAATCCATCGCAAAGGTCAATCAAAGTCCATGCAGCTTATCAATGTAACGGAAACTGGAGATTCCGATATTATCCAGATGGCGGACTGGAATTTCGATGGCAACAAGGATTTATATATTTATGTTGGCAATTATGGAAGTCATGGTGGGGCAGTGTATGATATTTTTCTTTTCAATCCGGAATCATCACGTTTCGACTACAGCTCTGAATTGAGCGATATGACGCTCGATGGACTTTCGGCGGATCCAAAGCGCAAGGTATTGCATACCTATGGAAATGCCGGATGCTGTCAGCACACGGAAACCATCTGGAAACTGCTCGATAACATTCCTCTGGCGATTGAGATACGTGATGAGTCTACGACGGCTTATGGCTGCGTGGAAAACAGCGTGGGACGATGGGAAAATGGCGAATGGAGATGGGAAATGCTTTCGCGCGAACCCATGAAAAATGATGAATACGCAACCTGCGAGGAACCCCGTGATGCGGAATAAAGGAATGTACACGAGACGCGCGCTATCCTTCGCAGTCTGCATGTTATGTGGACTTGCGCTCCCGGCAAAAGCCGCCAGCTTTGATTGTGAACAGGCAAAAAGCGAATTTGAACAAGCGGTTTGCGACAACCCGAAACTTTCCGCGCTGGATGAGGAAATGTCCAAAAGCTATCACGCGGCGCTGGAAAAAATGGCGGACGGGAAAGCGGCTTTTCGCGCGCAGCAGCGCGCCTGGTTAAAGTGGATGCAAAAAAGATCGGCGCCCGATCTGGAAGAAGCCTATCAATGGCATATTCAGTATTTGAATGAATTGCCGCTTTTTCCGGACGCCGACGCGTCCATGCAAAAAGCCGCAAATGGCCCGGTGTTTTCCATGAAATTTTCACTGGAGGAAAAACAGTACACACTGAACGCATATATGCTGAACGCCTGCAAAAACCCGGACGATTGCGGAGGGCCGGCGCAGGTGCGTATTTTCCGGCAAGGCAGGGCAAAAGCCTTGCATATCATCAATATGCCCAATCTCTATGTATTCCGGCAGGAATGGGCGCAGGCGCTGAATTCCTCCCCGATGGAAGTCTGTCTTCAAAGTGGCGTATACAGCAAGGATGTGTATAAATTTGACGCGCGGCAATCCCGTTTTGTTTTCAGCCACGATCTCGATAAATCTGCAGGCGGTCCCTACTACAGAAGCTGTGAATATCAGGAGTAAAGCACATGAAGCGTAATTTTGTCGTCGCCGTTTTGATTTTTCGGGCAATGCCAGTCCATGCCGCCAGTTTTGACTGTTCAAAAGCAAAAAGCGAATTTGAACAAGCAGTTTGCGGCGACCCGAAACTTTCCGCGCTGGATGAGGAACTCGCCAAAACCTGCCACGCGGCGCGGGCAGGAATGGGGAATGACGCTCGCCTGTCCGCTGCCGCTCCGGCTGTTGCTTTTATCCTGTATCCTGCGAAAAACCTGACCAAAGGCAAAGCATGAACATCATCGCCATCACCAATCAAAAGGGCGGCGTCGGCAAGACGACGACGGCGGTCAATCTGGCGGCCAGTCTGGCGTATCTGGGCTGCCGGACGCTGTTGATCGACCTCGATCCGCAGGGTAACGCCACCACCGGCGCGGGCATCTTCAAAAAAGAGGCGCTGCCCACGGTCTATCAGATGCTTCTGGGACAGGCCACCCTCGCGCAGGTGTGTCTTTCAACCGAATCCGGCTTCGACATCCTGCCCGCCAACCGCGAACTGGCGGGCGCCGAAGTGGAACTGGTGGAACTGGAACGACGCGAATACCGCCTTGCCAACGCCCTGAAGAACGCGCCTCATGATTTTGTGCTCATCGACTGTCCGCCCGCGCTGAACCTGCTCACCCTGAACGGCCTGGTCGCCGCCGACGCGGTGCTGATTCCCATGCAATGCGAGTATTATGCGCTGGAAGGACTTTCCGATCTGGTCGACACCCTGAAAAAAGTGCGCGCGCATCTGAATCCGCCGCTGGTCATCGAGGGTCTGCTGCGCACCATGTACAACCCGCAGAGCACGCTTACCCGACAGGTTTCCGATGAACTGGAGCGGCATTTCCCCAGCAAGGTGTATCGCACCATCGTGCCGCGCAATGTGCGTCTCGCCGAAGCGCCTTCCTACGGCAAGCCGGTGCTGGCCTTCGACAAAAATTCCAGGGGTGCGCTCGCCTATCTGGAACTGGCCAGGGAAATGCTGGAACGTTTGCAAAATGAGGTCACATCATGAAAAAAAGAGGATTGGGGCGCGGTCTGGACGCCCTGCTTTCCGGCGGCGCTGAAAACCGTTCGGATGAACAGCGGCAACTGCCGACCGAGCGTCTGCGCCCCGGCAAATATCAGCCACGCAGCCGCATGGATGAAACGTCGCTCGACGAACTCGCGGCTTCCATCGAGGCGCAGGGCATCGTGCAGCCGATACTGGTGCGTCCCGTAGACGCCACGCCGGGGGCGGAGCGTTATGAAATCGTCGCTGGCGAACGTCGCTGGCGGGCGGCGCAAAAGGCGGGCTTGTCCGAAGTGCCGGTGCTGGTGCGAACCATTCCTGACGAACAGGCGATGGCGATCGCCCTGATTGAAAACATTCAGCGCGAAAACCTGAATCCGCTGGAAGAAGCCTTGGGATTGCAACGTCTGGTCGACGAATTCCGCCTCACCCATCAGGAAGCCGCCGACGCCGTGGGACGTTCGCGTCCAGCGGCCTCCAATCTGTTGCGCCTGTTGCAATTGTGCGCGCCGGTGCAGGAGATGCTGCTGGACAACAAGCTGGACATGGGTCATGCCCGCGCTCTCTTGCCGCTACCTGCCGCCGGACAGGTGCAACTGGCGCAACACATCGCGCAAAAACGCCTTTCCGTGCGCGAGGCGGAACGTCTGGCGCACCGCTATCTGAACCCGCCCAAACCAAGCGAACGCCAACCCGACCGCGACCTGCTGCGTCTGGAAGAAACGCTCTCCGACGCGCTGGGCGCGTCCGTCAGCATCCGCGCCAACAAAAAAGGCGCCGGCAAAATCAGCATAGAATTCGGCGATCTCGACCAACTGGAAGGACTGCTGGAACGTTTTCGGGAGCCGTGAAATTTTAAATCGTTGATGTTTGTAAAATAATGTCCAGCATGATTACCCCCCCCCCCGCAAAACCGGATTGCCGATTATCGTCCGGATATAGACGGATTACGCGCGATCGCCGTATTGGCGGTTATCGGCTATCATTTTTTTCCGGCATGGATTAAAGGCGGTTTTGTTGGCGTTGATGTTTTCTTTGTCATTTCCGGGTTTTTAATTGGTGGTATTTTGCTGGAGGCGTTACGAAAGGGCGAGTTCAGTCTGACGGAATTTTACGCGCGCCGGATTCGGCGCATTTTTCCGGCCTTGATTCTGGTGTTGTTGTCCGTATTGGCGTTTGGCTGGTTTGCCCTGTGGCCGGAGGATTATCAAAATCTGGGCAAACATACGGCAGGCGGGGCGGCGTTTATTTCCAATTTCCTGTTCTGGCAGGAAGCCGGTTATTTTGATGTGGCGGCGGAAAGAAAACCCTTGCTGCATTTGTGGAGCCTGGGGGTTGAAGAACAGTTTTATATTGTCTTTCCGATTTCCCTGTGGCTGCTGTGGCGCATGAAGTTGCGGATTCTGGCGGGTATCGCGTTGTTTGCGTTTGTCTCTTTTGTTCTCAATTTTGCTGTCTATCGAAGCTATCCCGATTTTGACTTTTACTTTCCGCTGACGCGCTTCTGGGAATTACTGGCGGGAGCGGTTTTATGGCTCGTGCTGCGGGATGAAAATATGCAGTTTGCGCGGCTG
>JAIRZG010000222.1 GCA_031267345.1 Zoogloeaceae bacterium | reverse complement strand
AAACGGCGCGGTCATTTTGCCGGTGGATAGCGAACACAACGCGATTTTTCAGAGCTTGCCGCGCGATTTTGCGGGCGATCTGGCGACAAGCGGCGTCAGGCGTTTATGGCTGACCGCCTCTGGCGGGCCGTTTCTCGATTTTTCGCCAGATGAACTCGCCAGGGTTGCGCCGGAGCAGGCAGTGCGGCATCCGCGCTGGGCAATGGGGCAAAAAATATCGGTGGATTCGGCCAGTCTGATGAACAAGGGACTGGAAGTCATCGAAGCGCATTGGCTCTTCAACGCGCCGCCGGAGCAGATCAAGGTGGTGGTGCATCCGCAGAGCGTCATTCATTCGCTGGTCGAATATGTGGATGGCTCCGTGCTTGCGCAACTGGGCAATCCCGACATGCGCGTACCCATCGCCCACGCGCTTGCCTACCCGCAACGTATGGCCTCCGGCGTGGCGGGGCTGGATTTGTTTCAGGTCGCCCGTCTGGATTTCCGCCCGCCCGACACGACGCGCTTTCCCTGTCTGCGACTGGCCTATGCCGCGCTGACGACTGGCGGAACCGCGCCCGCAATCCTGAACGCCGCCAACGAAGTCGCCGTCGCTGCTTTTCTGGAACGCCGCATCGCCTTCCCCGATATTGCCCGTTGCGTTGACGCCGCCCTGAACACGATTCCTGTAACATCCGCCGATACGCTGGAAGCCATCCAGTCCGCCGACGCGGCGGCGCGTATGCGTGGCGCAAAGTGATGTTTTGCGCCGGATTGCATTCGTCCGAAAGCCCGGTATCTTTGGGGGAAAGGGCGATATGAAGCCCCGATTTTTCCGATCTGACCTTTGATTTTTGAGTGTTGAAATGTCCATTTTTAACCTGATTCGCGGCATGTATGTCGTATTCAATGTTTGTCTCATTGTCGGCCTGTACTTGAACCTGCGCCGTGCGGGTTGGGGGCGGTGGTGGAACGCGGGCGTCTGTTTACTGGCGGTGGCGCTATCGCTGGCGCTTCCGGCGATGCGGATGCTGGCGCTGGAAGGCAACGGTTTATGGGTGCGCGGCATGGCGTTTGCGGGAACTTTCTGGCTTTCCTTTGTGCTGCACACACTGTTGTTGTTGGTGTTGTTGGGCGTGTTCCGCTGCTGCAACCGGATTTTTCACTGGATTCGCATTGCGCCGGAACGTGCGCGGCATTGGCGCAACGTCACGCTGTGGAGCGTCATGGGCGGCGCGTTCGCCATCTCGCTGCTGGGTTGGGCGAATACGCAGCAGCCAGTGGTGCGCGAACTGCGTCTGAACGCGGCGATAACGCAGCCCTTGCGGGTGGTGGCGCTCTCCGATCTGCATCTGGGGCGGCTGGTGTCGCCCGCGTATTTTTCCGCGTTGGTGGATCGCATTGAACCGTTGCGCCCGGACATGGTGCTGCTGGCGGGTGATATTCTGGATGATTATTACGGGCTGGACGTGCGAGCGATGCGCGAGGATCTGGCGCGGCTTCAGCCGCCTTTGGGGGTGTGGGGCGTGTTGGGCAATCACGAATATATCGCGGGCGACGGCGATACCAGCCGCCGCTTGCTGGAAGCGGGCGGCATTCGCATCCTGCGCGACGAATGGGCGGACGCGGGCGGGCGGGTGTTGCTGGTGGGGCGCGATGATCGGTCGCGCACCCGTTTTATCGGCGATACGCGCAAAACCCTGCCGGAGATTCTGGCGGACGCGCCCGCCGCCCTGCGCCAGCAGCCGATGATTGTGCTCGATCACCAACCTTTCCAACTGGAAGAAAGCGCGGCGGTCGGGGCGTTCCTGCAACTTTCCGGACATACGCACAACGGTCAGCTTTTTCCGTTCAACCATATGGTGCGCTGGATATACGAAAACGCCTGGGGGTATTCACGGCGCGGACAGACGCATTACTGGGTCTCCGCTGGCGTGGGCACCTGGGGACCGCGAGTCCGCACCACCAGCCGTCCGGAAATCGTGCTGATCCAGATCGAAGCGGGTTCGCAACCCGGCGCCGATCCCTGATTCCCGTCAGCCTTCGTGCACAATCCGGTTGCGTCCCCGTTCCTTGGCCAGATACATGCGGTGGTCGGCGAGTTCGGTCAGGAAGTGTTGGTTGGTCGTTTCGTCCTGGAGTCGTTCGGAAATGCCGATGCTGGCGGTCAGGAATTCGCCGTCCGGTCGCTCGCCCAGTCCGGTGAGGCGCAGGCGGGAGAGCGCGACGTCCGCCTGGTGGATGTCGGTGTTCGGCATGATGATGAGAAATTCGTCGCCGCCCCAGCGCGCCAGAATGTCATTGACGCGCAACACTTGGGTGATGGAGATTACCGCCTGACGCAGCACCAGATCGCCCGCTTCGTGTCCGGCGTGGTCATTTATGTCCTTGAAATGATCCAGATCGACAAAGGCCAGCACCAGTGGCATGTTGCTGCGTTGGGAAATGGCGTATTGCAGGGTCAGCAGTTCTTCGCCGCTGCGCCGGGTGAAACATCCGGTCAGCGGATCGCGCACCGCCTGACGCACCAAGGTCAGCATGAAGGCCAACTGGCTGCATCCAGCCACGGTGGAAATGCCAGTCAGCAGAATCAACAGCCAGAAGGTGACGCCAAAAGACATCATATCCAGATTGTTGGGATTGAACAGCAGCGCCAGCAACTGGGTCAGGAGAATGACGCTGGAAAGCACCAGGTTTTCCAGGATGCTCAAGGGAAAAACGGATAGCCCGCAGATGAGGATGAAAGGCAAAAACGCATAGCCCATGGCGATCGCGCCGGAAATGCCGCTCAGGGTATGCTGGGCGATCAGAAGATAGACCAACAGGTGAAAAACGCTGGGTATCAGAAAAAGGGCGAACAATATCCGGTAGGCGCTGGCAAGCATTATGCCGGGGCGGGTGAAGAACACCAGCGCCAGAAAGGCGCAACTGACGACAAGCCGCATACTGATCAGCGGCGCGTTGATTTCGACGGGGAAAATCAGATAGTCGATGACGCTCCACGAAGGCGTCAGAATGGCGAACAGCAACGCCATAAAGCGGGCGCGGCTGATGATCATTGCGGCGCGCTTGGAAGAAAGCAGCGGCGAGTGATGCAAGGGGGTGAACAGGCTCAGGTATTCATCCGCATGTAATTCATTCGCTATCGACGACAATACCCGCCGCCAACCGGTTGGCGTGTAGATTGCGTCAGACAGGGATTTGAGTCGCATGAAGGAAAGGCTCCGCAAATTGACTGGCAGTATAGATCAGATGACAGAAAACAGAGGATGGGGGACAGAATATTTGCCGCAGGTTTCGCCTTCAGGATAAAGCGGCAGACAAGTCGCCTTCTATGCGGCGCAAAGCGCCACACCCGGCTGTCCTTTGTCCTCCGATCACTTGAACGCCTGTTGCCGCCAGGCCTCATAGACAGTGACGGCGGCGGCGTTGGCGAGGTTGAGGCTGCGGTTGCCGGGGCGCATGGGCAGGCGGAGGCGTTGTTCCGGCGGGAATTCCTCAAGGATGCGAGCGGGCAGGCCGCGCGTTTCCGGGCCGAAAAGAAAGACATCGGCAGGCAAAAAGGCGACATCGCCGTAGCAGCGTCCAGCCTTGCTGGAAAGCGCGAAAAACCGCCGTCCCGCCAGCGTCGCGCGACAGGCAGGCCAGTCAGCATGTCGGCGCACCGTGGCGTATTCGTGATAATCCAGTCCGGCGCGGCGCAACGCCTTGTCGGCAAACTCGAAGCCCAGCGGCTCCACCAGATGCAATTCCGCGCCAGTGTTGGCGCACAGGCGGATGATGTTGCCGGTATTGGGTGGAATTTCCGGCTCGAAAAGGACAATGGCAAACATTTATATTGTCGGCGCCAGCCCGGATTTCGCCGCCATTGACGCGCGTTTTTTCATTCCGCCGTTTCCTTTTCCATGGCGCGGGCAGCGTCTTGCAAGGCGCGACCAAGGGCGAGCGTAGCCCAATCCGTGGTTTCGGCGACATCACAGGCGACGGCATGGGCGTCCCTGGCGCAGAGGGATTCCAGCGCCATCATCGCTTCTTCCGTGCCGGCTTTTGTCATGTTTTCGCAGCCTGAACGCACGTTTGCCGCGCAGACCCGTTGATAGAATGTCAACGCCGCGTCCCAGTCGTCCGCCAGCGCCGCCTGGTGTCCCATGCCGTTGCAGCCCTGTACGCCGCCGCGTTCGCAGCAGGTTTTCATGCTTTCGTCGGCGCGGCAATCCATCCTGAGTTCGGCTTCACGATAGAGTACGGGCGCGGCGCATCGTTCCTGCCCGCCGTCGCGGTTGTAGAGCGCGTAACGGTTGTAGGCGTCGAGGCCGAGCAGGCGACCGTCGGCAAGACGGCGCAGGACGAAATCGCCGCCCTTGTCATGACGTATCCGCACCAGGCCGTTTTCCAGACGGGCGCGCAACATTGAACCGAAGCTGCCTTCCACTTTGCCCTTGTCGACAAAAGTAAATTCCGACATCAATCCCGTGGCGGCCAGATAATGACCGCAGGGGAGTTCTTCCGCCGCCGGTTTGCTCAAGGCTTGCGCGTCCAGCGCGGCGAGCGGCGCAATCCTGGCGCAGACGGAAGCGTCGCCAATCGGCGCGGCGCAGGCGCGGCGCAGGCTTTGCGCCGCGTCAAGGTAACGTCCGCCGTCCCAGAGTTTTTCCGCGACTTTCTGGCACAGGACGCTGGAGACATTTTCTGCGCACAGCGCGGGCAGGCGCTCGAGATCCTTGGCGGCAAGTGGTTGCGGGTCTGCGTACAGGGAAGAAAAAATTTTCGCGATGGCGTTGACGGCAGCCGCTTCGCAAGCGGCCTCATCGAAGGTGGGATCGCCTTCGCGGCAGACGGCGGGTTTTTCGTCATCCGCTGCTTTCGCCGCGTTTTCGTACTGTTCGATCAGCGCCCCGCAGGCAAAAGGCAGATGATCCGCGCACAACGCTTGCAAGTCTTCCCGGCTGCCTTCACGATACTTTTCCTTGCACGCGCCAGGATCGTTCCGGCAGGCCTGCCCGATCGGATGGGTGGATGCGGCTTCAACGCCGCAGTCAACATTTTCGCTGCGCTGGAGGCGGGTTTCATCGCCGAACGCATCGATATGGCGCAGGAAACGCCCATCTTCTGTACGCGCGAATTCTTTTGTATCCGCATAGGCGGAATCCATATTTTCAGCCTTCAGGGTATTGTCGGCTTGTTGGTAGAGAAAAAATTCGGGGGCGCGATTTACATCCTTGTAGCGTATCTCCAGACGGCTGGCGCTGACGATACGCACCGTCATCTCTCCGGCCTCGTCCTGAAACGCGCCACACACGGCCTGGGGCGCGGCTTCCGCGCCCGCTGCCGCCATTACGCCCGCCAACAGCGACGCCGCCGCTACGGCGCGGAAAAATCGGGAAAACATCCTGGTCATGAAAATCTCCTTGTCAAAGTACAAAACAAAAACGATCAATGCCTCTTTGGAAGCGCTGAACAAGTCAAAATTCGTCATTCCCGCTTATCAAGGGAATGACGGTTATTCAAGGTTTCCCTGAATGATCCAAATCTCCAATATATTTTACATACGCCAACATGCGCTCCCGTTTCTTTTGGCCGATAAATTTGTATTGATATTGCAATGCTATCGCTTCTTTTATATCTTCTTCGGTGAGTTCCACCCAATCCCATTTCAGACATTTAAAATTCAGCCAGCCTGCGGTTAGCCACATGAATTTACGCGCGATTTTTAATTCTTCCGCGCTGATGCCGCGTTTCAGGATTTCACGGTAAACGCATTGATAGTAAATATAGCTGTGCTCAGTATCCACGGCCTCTTCGCAGATGAGCGTCCACAACGGTTCTTTGTCGAAATAATATTCGCGCGACAATTCTTCGTCGCTTAATTCAAAGGAGGATTTTTCTCGCGGATAGGGTTTTTTCAGGATGGAATAAACGTCCCAGTTCCACCAGCTCCAGGTAAAGGGGAAAATACCCTTGAATTCCATACTGTCAAATCCTCTTCAGGAAAGTTCTGGATAACCGTCTACTGTACGAAGGTTGACAGGAATCACGGTATCCATGCGGGCTGTTTCCGCCACACCCGCGACCAGCGCCAGGACGATGGACAGCGGATATTTCCGCAGCGTGGAAGTCGGGAAAGGCGGGCGGCGGACATGGCGGATGGGCAGGCGGTTGACCGCCGCGTCCTACTGCTGTTCCAGCGCCAGCGCCTTTTGCACTGCCGGACGGGCGGCGACCCGCGTCTGGAAGGCGAGCAGACGATTCAGTCCGTCGAGCGAGATGCGGGCGTAGGGCGTCCAACTCAGGATGGTGTAGAGATAGGCGTCCGCGACGCTAAACGTCGCCCCGAACTGGTAATCCTTGCCCGCAAGCTGTCCGTCGAGCCAGGCAAAAAGCGAGGCAAGGCGCGTTCTGTTCGCCGCCTGGAGTTCTTCCGGCGCATCCGTAAAGAACGGCATGAAGCGCTTGTGCAATTCCGTGGCGATGAAATTGAGGCGTTCCTGCAATTTGTAACGCGCAAAATCGCCGTGGGCGGGCGCGAGTTGTTTTTCCGGAACGAGGTCGGCGATATACAGCAGAATCACGGCGTCTTCCAGCAGCCAACGCCCGTCCGCGAGCGCCAGCATCGGCACATAGCCTAAAGGGTTGACAGTCCGGAAATCCGTGCCATCGGCGAGCGTTCCGCTGCGCAGATCGACACGTTCCGCCGTATAGATCAATCCCGCTTCCTGCAAGGCGATTTGCGCCGCAAACGAACAGGCGCCCGGACAATAGTAGAGTTTCATGCGCGAACCTTTCATCATCAGATGGTCTTGCAAGGACTTTCAGGATTCGGAAACCGCAACGGGGGCTGCCGGATGTTGGAGGTGGTATTTGTTCAACAACGCATCCGGAGGGATAGCCTGGTCGTAGAGAAAACCCTGGACGAGCAGACAACCTTCGCGGCGTAAAAAGTCTTCCTGTTCCTGACGCTCCACGCCTTCGGCAATGGTTTCCAGACCCAGGCTGTCGCCCAGGGCAATGATGGTGCGGACGATGGTTTCGCTGGTGTTGCTCTTGCCAATGTCACGGATGAAGGAATAGTCGATTTTGAGGCGGCGCACGGGCAGACGCGACAGGTAAGCCAATGAGGAATAACCGGTGCCGAAATCATCAATGGCGATACAGACGCCCAGTTGTTCCAGATCATGCAGGATTCTCAGCGCCCGCCCGATCTGGTGCATGAGGATGGACTCGGTGACTTCCAGTTCCAGCAGGTTGAATTGCAATCTGTTGTCATTCAATTCCTGACGCACGAGATCGACGAGATTGGCGCGTTCCAGTTGTTGCACGGACAGGTTGACCGCCATGCGCGGCACATTGAAGCCTTGTTGCTGCCAGATTCCCATTTGACAACAGGCGGTATGCAGCACCCAGGCGCCGATTTCGCTGATGATGCCGGAATCCTCGGCAATGGGAATGAAGCGTCCCGGCGGCACCAGTCCCAGTTCCGGATGCTGCCAGCGCACCAGGGCTTCCACGCCTGCCAGCCGCATGGTGGAAAGATCGATTTGCGGTTGGTAATACAGCAACAACTCGTTGCGTTTGATGGCGTTACGCAAGGCGTTTTCCAGCGCCAGATGCTCGAACGCGCCCGTCATGGCGTTATCAGGTTCATAAAAACGGTACGTATTGCGCCCTTGTTGCTTGGCTTTGAACATCGCCAGATCCGCGTGTTTCAGCAGCGTTTCGGTATCCTCGCTGTCACTCGGAAAAAGACTGATGCCGATGCTGGCGGTGATGTAAATTTCCTGCGTTTTCAACAAAAAAGGATTCACGAAAAGGTTGATCAGCTTTTCCGCCACCACGGCGACATTGCGGGTGTTGATGTTCTCTTCCAGTAAAATCACGAATTCATCGCCGCCCAGACGCGCCAGGGTATCGCTGCCGCGCAACAGGAGATTCATGCCGCGCGCCACCGCTTGCAACAGCGCGTCACCAACATGATGACCCAAGGTGTCATTCACGTTCTTGAAGCGGTCGAGATCGATGAACAGCAAGGCCAGATGATTGCCTTCGCGCCGCGCGCGTTCCAGCGCATGTTCCAGACGATCCAACAGCAGGCTGCGATTGGGCAGTCTGGTGAGTGGGTCGTGATGGGCGAGAAACTCGATATTGGCCTGATCGCGCTTGCGCTTGGTAATGTCGCGCACAATGCCCCACATGCCATCGATTTCATCGTTGCTGTCGTAATTGGCGTACAGCTGCAATTCGATAGGGATAATGCCGCCATCCTTGCGGATATGCTCTTTTTCATAAAGCTCGCAAAACCCCTGCGTTCTGACCTGTTGTTCGATGCGTATATCGCGCTCGTGCAGATAGGTGGGCGTGATGTTGCGTGGCTTCATGTTTTTGAGTTCTTCTTCCGTATAACCCAGCGCCTCGCGGAAAGCGCGGTTGCTTTCCTGAAAAAAGCCATCCTTGTCCAGGCGGGTATAGCCATCCAGCATACTTTCATAGAGTTTTTTGAAACGTATCGTGTCGCTGTCCAATTGCTTTTCCGCCTGCTTTTGCCAGGTAATGTCGGTCAGGTAGCTGACGATGTGCGCTTCGCCTTCCACAAAGAAGGGCGCGGTCATGCTGATGAGGCAAGAATGCGGATGACCCTTGCGGTCGGCGATCTCGATGGAAAAGCTGTCCGCCTGTCCCTTTTTTTCGATTTGCGTAACAAATTGCCGACAGTATGAGGATGTCTGCCAGAGTCGCGTTTCTGTGAAACTTATCCCCAGCAGTTCGGCGCGCTGCTGCCCCAGCAGATCGGCGAAGACCGTATTGATGTCAACGATGTATCCATCGCGCAGACGCGTGATGCTGGCGCCGACAGGATTGTTGTCAAAGGCGGCGCGCAAATATTGCAGCGTATGCTGTCGTTCCTGTTCGCGTCGCTGCCGTCGGCGATAGAGAAAGGAACAGAATATCCCCAACACCACGATAACCGTCATAAGGGCGAAAAAAATCGCAGGACTCATGAGACACCCATCTCCAGCGCGGGAAAACCATAAACAGAAAGCCGATTACACATTTTCCGGAAAACAATTGTCTTGAAAGGCGCTATCGTACAACAGGTAACAGAAATCAGGGGGTAGGTAACGGAAGAAGGTAAAAACATCCTTCATGCCCCCGGTCGGAATCGAACCAACGCCTGATGATTACAAGTCAACTGCACGACCTTCATGCTACAGGGGCGGCGGGAAAAGGAGGGGATTATAGCCTTGAGGCTCCCACATGCGCCAGCATTTGCCTACAATGAGCGTCCATCGCTTATTTTTTGACTTTTTCCCTTATGACCATACCCAACAATCCGACCGAAATCGCGCGCGAGGCGTTTCGCCAGCTGGCGACGCGGCGTGTGCCGCCAACACCAGACAATTACCGCATGTTGTATGCGGAAATTTCCGGACAGGCGTCCGACGGGGAGGCGTTTCCGGAAAAGGAACTCAAGCGTCTGGCGCACGAACTGGGTCAGGCCGCGCCGGGGCAGTCGCGTCTGGAGCGGGATTTGGCCGAGGTCATTACGCGACAGGATTGGGAAGGCGTGCGCCGGACGCTGGCAAGCGGATTCGGCGCTCTGGCGGAAGCCCAGCAACTGGCTTGGAGCCGTCTGATTGGCGAATTGTTTCGGCAATGGGAAAACAAATCCGCCGATATCACGCCGGGTAAAAAACGGGAGGCGCTGGATCGGGCGCTTGCCATTTTCGCCAACAATCCCCGCGCCCTTTTCACCCGTCTGGAAAACCTGCAACGCGCCTGGGCGCGTGGCGAGGTCGCTAATGACATTGCCTTGACGGACGCCGATCTTCCCGAATCCGAAGCGGCGTCCGCGCCGGAAGCCGCGCCCGTTGGCGATCGGATGGCGGTGCTGCCGGAACTGCGCGAACTCTTTGCCTATACGCTGGAAAACTGCATTGCGCCCCTGCTGGTCGAGCAGCCCCGTTTTTCCAGCGAGGCGACGGCGCTCGCGCAGGCGGTTCGCAAGGCAAATACCCTGTCCCAACTGGCGACGATGCAGAGCACCCTGAAGCAGTTTGCGTTCCGGTTGGAGCTTTCCATCGAAGATCAGGCGGAACTGCGCGCCAGTCTCCTGAAACTTCTGCGTCTGGTGATCGAAAACATCGGCGAATTGTTGCAGGAGGACCAGTGGCTTGCCGGGCAGATTGAAATTGTCCGCGACATTGTGGAAAAGCCGCTTTCCCAGCGCGCGCTGGATGACGCGGAACAGCGCATGAAGGAAGTCATTTTCAAGCAAAGCCAGTTGAAACTGGGGCTACAAGAAGCCAAGGACGCGCTGAAACACATGTTGACCGGATTCGTCGATCATCTGGCCTCGTTCGCCGGCGCGACTTCCGATTATCACGACGCCATAGAACAGTGCGCCCGACGGGTCAGCGCGGCCAACAATATCAATGAACTGGAATCGGTGCTGGCGGAGGTGATGCAAAAAACCCGCGCCATCCAGTTGAATGCCCAGCAATCCCGCGACGAACTGCGCGCGACGCAGGAAAAAGCGACGGTGGCGGAAGGGCGGGTCAAGGCGCTGGAAAAGGAACTGGCGCAGACCAGTCATCTGATCCGTCACGATCAACTCACGGGCGCGTTAAACCGGCGCGGGCTGGATGAGGTGCTGGGCAAGGAAAGCGCCCGCGCCGAACGGCATGAACTGCCGATTTGCCTATCGTTGCTGGATATCGACGTTTTCAAGCGGTTGAATGACCGTCATGGTCACGTGGCGGGCGACGAGGCGCTGGCGCATCTGGCGACGGTCATCCGCGAGAGTCTGCGTCCGCAGGATACGGTCGCCCGCTTCGGCGGCGAGGACTTTGTCATTATTTTTCCGGAAACTGATCTGAAAGAAGCCGTCTCCGCCATGACCCGTCTGCAACGCAACCTCACGCGGCGCATTTTTCTCTACGAGAACCAAAAGGTGCTGATCACCTTCAGCGCCGGCATCGCCCAGCTTCAGGCAGGCGAAAGCCAATCTTCCGTCACCCGGCGCGCCGACGCCGCCATGTACGAATCCAAAAAAGCAGGCAAAAACCGGGTCATGGTCGCCGCCGCGTAATTCTGTTTCACGCCGGGGCATGGTTCAAGCGGTTCCAGTCCAGCTTGCGGGTGCTGATCATGATGGCGGCAAGCGCCGCGAAAATCAGCAGGCTGCCCATGAGCAGCGCGTTGTCTTCCGATTGGAGCAGGCCGTAAAGGATGCCGTAAAGGCTGGAAAGTCCCGCGCCGAAGGCAAAGGCGGGCAGCCAGCCGCCCAGCGCGCCGGAAAGGTAGAACACAATCAGGCCGATACAGCCGACGGCGGCGACCAGATAGGCGTAGAGAAAGTCGATGTGTTCGGAGAGCGCGACCAGCAACAGGAAAAAAACCGCCAGCGCCAGTCCGGCCAGCAGGTATTGCATGAGGTGCATGGGATGGCGGCGCAGGGTTTCTCCCAGAAAGAAAGCGGCGAAAGTGAGCGCGATGAACAGGATGCCGTATTTTACCGCCCGCTCGGATTGCAGATAGATGTTGACCGGATCCATAAAGTTGACGCTGACCACATCGCGTCCGCGCGTTCCGGCGGAATGGGCTTGCAAAATGCGCTCCAGCGGACGGTTCAGGCGGGAGATTTTCCAGTTGGCGGTAAATCCTTTGGCGCTGATTTCTTCCCGCTCATCCGGCAAACGTCCCTGAAAACTCGGATGTCGCCATGCGGATTGCAACTGAATGTGGTTGCTCCCGGCGGTCGGCGCGATGGAAAAGGTTTCCGTGCCCGTGAGCCGCAAGGGAAAATCAAACTTGAGGCGTTGCGCCTGTCCCGGCGTCAGTTGCCCCAGCTTCATTTCCAGACGATTGCCGGGCAGGATGGCGTCAAAGGTCTTGTCCTCCGGCGCCTTGAAGCGGAAGGGGCGGTTGTTGATATTCACCTCCGGGTCGCTGCTCAAGCCATCCAGATCGGAAATTCCCATCAGCAACACGACGCTGGCCTCAATCTGCTCGTTTTCGCGCGGCAGGGGCAACAGGTCGGCGGGAAGGTTGAAGTCGCCATCGAGCGTCATTTCCATGTGGTACAGACGCGCCCGATAAATGCCCCGGTAGCGTTGCTCCACACTGGCCTTGCCCGTGATGTCCAGACGTTCGGCAGCCAGGGGGAAAATGCGCTCGCGGGTGGCGCCCGCCAAGGTTTTCACCCGATAGCGAATCGCCAGCACCGGCCCGGTCAAGGTCTGGGCGCTGGCGACCGACTGGGCGATTTCCGTTGTCACCTGCTTCTGAAAACGTCCCCGATTGACAATCTGCTCCTCAATCAGACGTAGCGGAAGCAGCAGCGACGCCGTCAGAACGACAATGCCCAACAGCTTGGTCAACAGTTTCTTGTCCATTGTTTTTCTCCCAGGATCACGGCGGTGGCATTGCCGCCGCCGTGTAGTCCTGTTTTACGCAACACTGCCGGAGGCGTTGCCCAGATTGCGCCAGTCCAGCTTGCGAGTGCTGATCATGACGGCGGCGAGCGCCGCGAAGAGA
>JAIRZG010000009.1 GCA_031267345.1 Zoogloeaceae bacterium | reverse complement strand
TGGTGTCGTTCCAAAAAGTATTGGGCGGTATACTGCACAACCCATGCAGACAGCAAAATTCAACGGATTATGAGCGCAATTGAGGCCAACCTGCAAGCCGTCCACCAAAGAATCTCCGTCGCTGCCGGACAATGCGGGCGTCCGGCAATGACAATCACGCTGCTCGCCGTCAGCAAAACCCGATCGGCAAGCGACGTGTTGACGGCGGTCCTTGCCGGACAGCGCGACTTTGGCGAAAACTACGCGCAGGAGGGCGTCGACAAAATGCTTGCCCTGCACGCCCTGACAAAACCGGGAAGTCTGCCGGAAAACGCCGTCCTCGTCTGGCATTTTATCGGCCCCCTGCAAAGCAACAAGACGAAGCTGGTCGCCGAACATTTTGGCTGGGCGCACTCCGTCGAACGCCTTAAAATCGCCGAACGCCTGTCGGCGCAACGTCCGGAAAAACTTCCGCCCTTGCAGGTTTGCGTACAGGTCAATGTCTCCGCGGAAGCCAGCAAAAGCGGTTGTCCGCCGGAAGCAGCCCCTGAACTCTGTCAGGCGATAGCGGTTTTGCCCCGGCTGAAATTGCGTGGTCTGATGTGCGTTCCCGCGCCCGCGCGTGATTTTTCGGCACAATGCCGACCTTTCACGCAATTGCGACAATTGTTCATGGAAATCAAGGCGCAATGCCCGATGCTGGATACGCTCTCCATGGGGATGTCCGATGATCTGGAAGCCGCCGTACAATCCGGCAGCACCTTGGTGCGCGTTGGTTCCGCCATTTTTGGCGAACGGTTGAACGGCAAAAAGTAAAAGTCTGCTTTTTGCCGATTTGACAGGGGGAACGAATCCGGGCAAAGCCCGGACTCGTTCCGGTAAAGGCAGAATGAAACAGGAGTTGGTTTAGAGATGAAAATTCATTTCATTGGCGGTGGCAACATGGCTTCCGCGTTGATTGGCGGGCTGTTGGGCAAGGGGTTTGCCGCCGCCGACATCCGGGTGGTCGAGCCCTTGCCGCAGCAACGGCAGACGCTCGTCGAAAAATTTGGCGTAATCTGTCAGGCACAAGTGGATGCCGCCACGCCGGACGCAGATGTGCTGGTGTTGGCGGTCAAGCCGCAGCAGATGCGGCTTGCGCTTGCGCCCCTTGCCGGACGCCTGACCTGTCCGGTTGTCCTCAGCATTGCCGCCGGTCTGACGCTGGCAACGCTTTCCGCCTGGCTTTCGGGCTATCGGCGCATCGTGCGCGCCATGCCCAACACGCCTGCCCTGATCGGCGCGGGCATGAGCGGTCTTGCCGCCTTGCCGGAAGTGACGCGGGACGAGCACCGAATGGTCGAGGCCGTGCTTTCGGCGGCGGGCGAAACGCTGTGGGTGGAAGACGAAGGCCAGATGGACGCCATCACCGCCATTTCCGGCAGCGGCCCGGCGTATTTCTTTTTGTTCATCGAAGCGCTGGAAACCGCCGCGCAGACGCTTGGCCTCGCGCCGGACATCGCGCGCAAGCTGGCGCTCAATACGGGTTTTGGCGCAACGGCGCTGGCAAAATCTTCGTCGGAATCCCCCGCCGTCCTGCGCGCGCGCGTCACTTCCAAAGACGGCGCCACGGCGGCGGCGCTGGCGGTCATGGCGGAAACGGGCGTCGCGGCGGGTATCATTGCGGGGGCGCGCGCGGCCTGCGCGCGCAGCGCGGAACTGGCGCGACAATCCGGCGCGCAAGATTGAAAAGGAATTCCCATGTTCTCCAATCCCCTGTCGTCTGTCCTCCCGGCCTTTTTGTTTTTGCTCAAGGCGGTTTGCGGCTTTTTTTCCATGTTGTTTATTCTGCGTTTGATGCTGCAATGGCGCAGAATCTCCTTCATCAACCCGTTGGGCGGCTTTGTTCTGAAACTCACCAACTGGGCGGTGTTGTCCCTGCGCCGCGTGATTCCCGGCGCAGGCGGCATCGACTGGGCTTCCCTGGTCGCCGCCTTCATCCTGCAATTCGTGTTTTTCTCGATTGTCCTGTCGCTGCGCGCGCCCATGCTGCTATCGCCGCTCATGCTGAACATCGTTGCCGAAGGCGGCTGGACTTTCGCGCTGCTCATCATCAGTCTGACCGGTTTGCTCCAGCAGATCCTCTATCTCCTGATCCTGCTCCTGATCCTGCAAGCCGTACTTTCCTGGGTGAATCCCTACTCGCCCTTCGCCCCGACCCTGCGCCAGCTGACCGCGCCCCTGCTGACGCCCATACAGCGCATTCTCCCGCCCATCTCCGGCATCGATCTCTCGCCACTGGTGGTCATCCTGCTGTTGCAAGCCCTGTTGATGCTGCTGTGAACGGGTTTGTCACGGAACGGGATGACGCGCTTTTGCTGGCCCTGCGCATCCAGCCCGGCGCGAAAAAAAGCGGAATCGCAGGCATTTATGGCGAGACGCTGAAAATCCGCCTTGCCGCCCCGCCCGTGGATGGCAAGGCCAACGCCGCCCTGCTGGCTTTTCTCGCAGAATGGTTGCGCGTTCCGAAAAGCGCCCTCAACCTGAAAAGCGGTCAGACCTCGCGCCGAAAAGTCGTGCGCGTGGAAGGCGTCAAGGCCGAGACGCTGGCGCGGCGGATTGCGGAAGACATCGGGACGACTGCCGCGCCCGATAAGTGAAAATGACGGTTTTGGGCGTGTTCAGGATTTTTGCGAACTCCTGGCCTCGCTCATCGGATCCCGGATTCTTGCCGCGATTTTTCCGCCAGCAAGCAGGTTTTCCACGTTTTCCTCGATGTCGTCCGGCGCGTAGAGGTAATTGACCATCATGCCATAGGATTGTTGCAAGCCTTTGGGCGCAGTGTCGGCAAGAAAATTGAGGCGTTCGACGCGCGCGCCGTTGCCCAGGTGGAAACGCGCCACCGGGTCGTAAATGCGGCGTTCTCCGGCTTTTGCCGTGAGCAGGTAATGCGCGGCCAGACGGGTGAGCGGATTTTGCAGGTCGCGGGCAAGACGCGGGTTCGCCGCCCATTCATGCGCTGTCAGCAGGGCTTGTATGCTCTCCGGCGTGGGCGGACAGTGCGCCAGTTTGCCGATGCGTTCCAGATCGCCAGGCAAAAAGGCGTGTGTCCAGATTTCCGGCGTTTTTTCCGCCCAGCGGCGTAACAGCGGCAGCGGCGAGAGGGTGGAAAAGTGTTTCAACTGCGGCAGATCGCGCTGCAAATCCTCAATGACGCGCTTCAGCAAAAAATTGCCAAAGGAGACGCCGCGCAGACCGGTCTGGGTGTTGGAGATGGAATAAAAAATGGCGGTGTCCGCCGAGCGGGTATCGAAAATGGGCGCGTGCTCGTCAAGCAGATGCTGAACATTGTCCGCGAGATGGTCGGTCAGGGCGACCTCGACAAAAATCAGCGGCTCATCCGGCATACGCGGGTGGAAAAAACCGTAGCAGCGCCGATCCGAATCCAGGCGGTTTTTCAGATCGGCCCAGGAGTGAATGGTGTGCACCGCCTCGTACTGAATGAGTTTTTCCAGCAGCGCGGCGGGCGAATGCCAGGTGATGCGCCTTAATTCCAGAAAACCCACGTCAAACCAGATGGAAAGGCTGTATTCGAGTTCGCGGTCAAGGGAGGCGAGTTCCGGGTCTTCCTTGATGAAGCGGAGCAAATCCACGCGCAGATCGACCAGAAAGCGCACACCCTGCGGCAAGGCGTTGAACTGCGTCAGGATGCGGGTGCGCGGCGAACGCAGGGCGCGCCACAACAACGCCTCGGCCTCCCACTGCGCGGATGTGTCGATGCTCGCCTGATAATGGACATGCGCCGCCGCCACCTTGTCCGGATCGGGGCCGAATTCGGTGGCGATCAGGCGTAAAAAAGCGTGGCGTCCGGCGTCATCCAGTTGCAGATAGCTTTCGCTCAGACGACGGGCGCGCTGGCGGGCGGAAACTTCGCCGCCCGCGCCGCGCGCGCATTCCTGCAACTGCGCGCGCACTTTTTGCAGGGCGCGGGCGTCAAACGGCTTCTTTTTCCGCGCGGCGGACTTCATCCACAACCCCTGCATTTTTTTCAGGCTACGGGCGACCAGACTGTTCATGCGTATTTCCTGTGTCAAACAGAAGGCGCATCGTAGCAGCCAAAGCGCGTAACATGCAACTAAAAGCTGCTAACATGCGGTTAAAAGAAGGTAACGATCCGTTATCGCAGGAAACAAAAGTCCATGTTTCTGTCCCGCCATTGACGCGCTCGAATCATGGCAAAAACCCGACACTCCCGGCGGAGGCGCGATGCAAAAGCGCGGCGGCATGGGACAAGTGGATGAAGACGCCCACAGCACCACCCCCCAGCGGCATCAGTGAAGCGGACATTCAGATCACCGACGAACAGAAACAGCAGGAACGGACTGGGCAGGGCGCCGCAGGAACAATCGCCAGACTGAACACAGATGTTCGCGCCGGAGTTGGTTTTACGATGAAACAGACGTGCCAACCGTTCCTACCCCTCCTCCTGATAATTCCATCTGACTTCTCACCCCCTTGTTTCAACAGAACGACAAGGGGCATTTCAACTTTGCCGCTACAGATTCCCGATCCCTGCTTGCGGCATCTGCTTTCCGCCCTTATCATGCCCCGCAACTTTTCTTCGGGCGGCCTGTTGCCGCGCAGGGGTGGATTCATGGGTAAAAAACTGATTATTGCGGAAAAACCTTCGGTGGCGACGGATATTGCCAAGGCGCTGGGCGGCATCCCCAGACACGACGACTACTTTGAAAATGACGATTACATCATATCCTCGGCGGTCGGGCATTTGCTGGAAATCGCCTGTCCGGAAGAATACGAAGTGAAGCGCGGCAAGTGGTCGTTTGCCCATCTGCCGATGATTCCGCCGTATTTTGACCTGAAACCCATCGAAAAATCCGAGCCGCGTTTGCGTCTCCTGACCCGGTTGATCAAGCGCAAGGATGTGGATGCGCTCATCAACGCCTGCGACGCGGGGCGTGAGGGCGAGCTGATTTTCAACTACATCGCCCAGCACAGCAAAACGCAAAAACCGGTGCGCCGCCTGTGGCTGCAATCCATGACCCAGCAGGCCATACGCGACGGCTTCCATCATCTGCGCAGCGGTAGCGACATGCAGGGATTGGCGGACGCCGCCATCTGCCGTTCCGAATCCGACTGGCTGGTGGGCATCAACGGCACCCGCGCCATGACCGCCTTCAATTCCAAGACGGGCGGTTTTCACCTGACCACCGTAGGTCGGGTGCAGACGCCGACGCTCGCCATCGTGGTCGAGCGCGAAAAAAAAATTCGTGATTTCAAGCCGCGCCCTTACTGGGAAGTGGAAGCCAGGTTCACCGCCCAGGCCGGGGAATACACGGGCAAATGGTTTGACGAAAAATTAAAGGGCGCTAGGGAAGACGAACACGCGCGCGCCGACCGCATCTGGGAAGAAGCAAAAGCCGAGGCCATCCGCGCCGCCTGTCAGGGACAGATGGGCGCAGTCCGCGAAGAAGCCAAACCGGAATCGCGCCTCGCGCCCGCCCTTTTCGATCTTACCAGCCTGCAACGCGAAGCCAACGCCCGCTTTGGCTTTTCCGCCAAGACCACTCTAGGTCTGGCGCAGGCGCTCTACGAAAAACACAAGGTGCTCACCTATCCGCGCACCGACTCCCACTGTCTGCCGGAGGATTATCTGGCTACGGTCAAGGCGACGCTGACCATGCTCACGGGCGAAGGCGCGGGCAAGGGATATGACGAAGTGCTGATCGCCCGCTACGCGCCTTTCGCGCATCAGGTTTTGGCGCGGAACTGGGTGCTGCCCAACAAGCGCGTCTTCAATAACGCCAAAATCAGCGACCACTTCGCCATCATTCCCACCACGCAGGCGCCGAAGAATCTTTCCGAAATCGAGCAAAAGCTTTACGACTTTGTGGTCAAACGCTTTCTCGCCGTCTTTTTCCCCGCCGCCGAATATCTGGTCACAACCCGCATCACGCAGATCAAGGCATATCCCTTCAAAACCGAAGGCAAGGTGCTGGTGCAACCGGGCTGGCTGGCGGTCTATGGCAAGGAACAGGAAGACGAAGCAGGCAATCTGCCGCCGATCAAGGCCGACGAAAAAGTCGCCGCCGAAGCCGTAAACCTCAAGGCTACCGCCACGCGCCCGCCGCCGCGCTATTCGGAAGCCACCCTGCTTTCCGCGATGGAAGGCGCAGGCAAGACGCTGGAAGACGAAGAACTCAAGGCCGCCATGGCGGGGCGCGGGCTGGGCACGCCAGCGACGCGCGCGCAGATCATCGAAAACCTGATTGCCGAACAATACATGCTGCGCGAAGGGCGGGAATTGACGCCCACCGCCAAGGCATTTTCGCTACTCACCCTGCTGACGGGGTTGAGCGTCAATGTATTGACCGCGCCGGAACTGACTGGCGACTGGGAATGGAAGCTGGGGCGTATCGAAAAAGGCGAATTCTCACGTCAGGAATTCATGCGCGAAATTGCCCGGATGACAGAACGCATCGTCGAGCGGGCGAAAAGCTACGATTCCGACACCATCCCCGGCGATTTTGGCGTCCTCACCGCGCCCTGCCCCAAATGCGGCGGCGTGGTGCGGGAGAATTACAAGAAATTCCAGTGTTCCGCCTGTGATTTTTCGCTGTGGAAAATCGTCGCCGGACGCCAGTTTGAACCCGAAGAAATCGAAACCCTGCTCACCGAACGCAAAATCGGCCCGCTGACCGGCTTCCGCAACAAGATGGGCAGGCCGTTTGCCGCCAGCGTCCAGTTGAACGCCGCCTTCGGCGCGGAATTCGATTTCGGTCAGAGCGCCGATGCCGACAACGCCGAGCCAGTGGATTTTTCCGGCGCGGAAAGCCTGGGCAAATGCCCCAAATGCGGTCAGTCCGTTTATGAACATGGCAATGCCTACGTCTGCGCAAAAGCGGTGGGCGCGGACAAAACCTGCGATTTCCGTTCCGGCAAGCTCATCCTGCAACAACCCGTCGAGCGCGTGCAGATGCAAAAGCTGTTGCAGGGCGGGCGTACCGACCTCCTGAAAGAATTTGTCTCCGCCCGTACCCGCCGCAAGTTTTCCGCCTTCCTTGTCGTCGGCAAGGACGGCAAGGTGGGCTTTGAATTTGAAAAACGCGAATCCAAAACGCCCAAAGCCGGGACGAAAAAGACGGGTAAATCGGCTTGACCATGCCCCATACCAACGACCACAAAATCTACCTGCAAGACTTTACGGTGGGGGATCGCTTTGTCAGCGGCGAATACACGCTGTCCGTCGAGGACATCAAGACCTTTGCCCGTCAGTTTGATCCGCAGCCCTTTCATCTCGATGAAGCCGCTGCGGACGCCTCTTTTTTTGGCGGGCTGGCGGCGAGCGGCTGGCATGTGGGGGCGATCACCATGAAGCTTTCCGTCGCCAGTCTGCCGATAGCGGGCGGGTTGATTGGCGCGGGCGTCCAGCTCGACTGGCCGCAGCCCACCCGCCCCGGCGACACCCTGCGTGTGGAAAGCGTCGTACGCGACATCACGCCTTCGCGCTCCAAACCGGATCGCGGCATCATCACGCTGGAGAGCGAAACGCTGAACCAGCGCGGCGAAGTCTGTCAGCGCATGACCGCCAAGCTGCTGGCGTTCCGGCGATAGAGGCGGAAGAATGCGGGCAAAATCGGTAAAATAGGGGGAAGGTATGCGCGGTCATCCGCGCGCCATGCCATAATTTCATGCGTTTTCCGCACTTTTAACCGGAGTCTTTCATGACGGCTAACCGTCCCCGCAATCGCGTGCCCAACGCCCCGACAGACAAGGCGCGGGCGCGCGCGATTTTCGACTACCTGTCGCTGTTGCAGGAAGTCGAGACGCTGGATATTGCGGAGATGGACAAAATCCTGGTTTCACTGCGCGCGGATGCCGGAAACGCCGGAACGCGGCAGGCCATGCTGGAAAAATTGTTCATCGCTTTTCGCGCGCGCCTGAAAGCCTTTTTGCGTCGTTTTGTCGGCATCCGCATTCCGCTGGATCGGACTTTTCGCCATCAGGTCGGCAGTTTGCAGGGGTTTCTCGACAATCTGGCGGCAGCCCATGAAATGCTGCTGGAAGACCGCCTGATCCAGCAACAGCCGGAAATCGCCCTGAACCTCATGGAGCGCGTCGCCTTCTGCCTGTATCAACACATGTATGTCAGCTATCTGGTCGCCGCGCCCGTGCAGGCCGGCATCTGGCAGCGACTGCATGGCGTTTATCTGCACAGTCTCCGCCTGCCGCTGGACGCCGGACATCGGCAAGCGCTTGCCGCCTACCGCGAAGCCCTGCTGCTGGCTGCCGCCCAGCCGACTTCCCATGCCGCGCAGGAACTGGAGTTTGTGGCGGAATATGTGCATAAATGCGCGGGCATGGTTTTGCTCACGGCAGAGACGCCGCAGGAAAGCGGCGCGGTCTTCTGGATTGAGCCAGCGCATGATTTCGCGCTGTTCGCGCTGGCGCGGCGACCGCTGCCTTCCGGTTATCGGGCGTTTTATTTTTCTACCGCCGAGGCCGCCGAACAGGCGGTCAAGGATTTGGAGGCGCTGAACGCGGGCGCGAGCGCCGAGGCGTTGCAGTTGCCGGAACTGGCGCAAACGCCCGCCGGACAAGGCGCGTTGCGGCGACTGGCGAGCGCCTGGGGCGTGCTGGGCAAGCGTCATTTCCCCAGGCGGCGTCAAGCCAATCATCGCCGCGCCCGACTGTGCGCGGGGTTGGCGCGTTTCTGCCAGTTGTTGCAGAAAAAAGACAGCGAGGGCGAAGTCGACATCAGCCAATGGATGATCATCAACGAAAGTCCGGATGGCTACGCGCTCATGCACCTGAGCGGCACGATTGGACATGTGCGGATTGGCGATGTGGTGGCCTTGCGTCCGGACGCCAATCCCGACTGGCTGGTTTGTCTGGTGCGCTGGGCGATTTCGGAAAATCCCGAACATATCGAGATTGGCCTGCAAATCATCGCGCTGGACGCCATTCCCGCCACGCTGGTGGATGACGAATCCCGCTTTGTCCGCACGCCGCTTCTGCTGTTGCCGGAATATCCTTCCCTGCGCAACGCCTCTGCCCTGATCGCGCCTACCGGCGCCATTACGGACAACCGTTGCGCCATCCGCTTGAGCGGCAGCAAAAAAAGCCGTGAACTTTCCCGCATGGAAGTCTGCGAACAGAACAGTTGCATCGAAATGTTCGCGCTGACGGAATGACGGGATCGGGAGACAAGGGACGTGCACATCTATGCCGTAGGCGGCGCAATCCGGGATGAACTCATGGGCGCGCCCGTGAAGGATCGGGATTACGTCGTGGTCGGCGCGACGCCGGAGGCTTTGCTGGCTTTGGGCTTCAAGCCGGTCGGCAAGGATTTTCCGGTCTTTTTGCATCCCGAAACGCAGGAAGAATACGCGCTGGCGCGCACCGAGAAAAAAAACGGCAGGGGCTACCACGGCTTCAGTTTTTACGCCGCGCCGGACGTGTCGCTGGAAGAAGACCTGGCGCGTCGCGATCTGACCATTAACGCCATGGCGAAAGGCGAGGATGGCGTGTTGATCGATCCCTTTCACGGACGCGCCGATCTGGAAGCCAGGGTATTGCGGCATGTCGGCGCGGCGTTCGTCGAAGATCCGGTGCGCCTGTTGCGGATCGCCCGCTTTGCCGCCCGTTTCGGCGATTTTTCGCTCGCGCCGGAAACGGCGGAACTGATGCGCCGCATGGTGGAAAATGGCGAGGTCGATCATTTGACGCCGGAACGGGTATGGCAGGAAATCGCTCGTGGCCTGATGGAGGCCGCGCCGCAACGTATGTTGCTGATCCTGCGCAAATGCGGCGCGCTCGTCCGCCTGATGCCGGAGGTCGACGCCCTGTTTCAGACGCCGGAACGCACCGATTTCCACCCCGAAGGCAACACGGGCGCGCATATCCTGCTGGTGCTGGCGGCGGCGGCGCGGATGCGGCTTTCGCTGCCCGCGCGTTTTGCCGCCCTGACGCACGATCTGGGCAAGGCGACCACGTCTGCCGAACTGCTGCCGCGCCATCACGGACACGAGGAGCGCGGCGACGCGCCACTGGACTCCCTGTGCGAACGCCTCAAGGTTCCCGTGGCCTGCCGCGATCTGGCGCGATTGGCGATTCGCCAGCACGGCAAAATTCACTGCGTCGGCAGGGCGCAGACGCTTACTCCCAAAACGATGACGCATCTCATGGAAGCCAGCGATCTCAAGCGGCGACCCGAACGTTTTGCCGAGTTGCTGCGCGTTTGCGAAGCCGACGCGCGCGGACGACTGGGGCAGGAAGACGCGCCGTATCCGCCGCGCGCCATCTGGCAAAAGGCGGCGGCGGCGTTTTGCGGCGTGGAGGGCGGCGACATCGCCGCAGGTCTTGCCGACAAAACGCAGGTTCCAGAACGTCTGCATGAAGCCAGAGTCGCCGCCGTGCGCGCGGCGTTGGCGGCAATGTCGATGGATTCATAACGCTTTTTGCGGAAAACACCATGTCCATATCCAAACTTCCCGTACAACACCATATCCTTGCCGGACGCGAACTGCTGTTTGCCTTGCCGCCCAAAGGCGTGACCGCGCATCCCGTGCCCTTGCTGTTCACTCATGGCGCGTTCGCCGCCGCCTGGATGTGGGCGGACAATTTTTTGCCCTGGTTCGCGCAACAGGGGTATTGCAGCTACGCCCTGTCCTTTTCCGGTCATGGCGACAGCGCAGGCGGCGGTGATGATCTGGATGGCCTTTCCATCGCCGATTATGTCGAGGATATGGCGCTTGTCGTTGCCTGGTTGCAGGAACGCCACCCACTCTCGCCCGCCCTGATCGGACATTCCATGGGCGGCTTTGTCCTCCAGAAATATCTCGAACGCAACCGCGCTTCGGCGGCTGCCCTGTTGTGCGCCGTGCCGCCGCAGGGTCTGCTGCTTTCGCAGTTCAACCTGTTTGCCCGAAAACCCAGTCTGCTCATGGAACTCAACAACATCCTGCGCGGCGAGGAAGTCGGGCTGAAAACCGTGCGCGAGGCGCTGTTCGCCCAACCGGTAAGCCATGCCATTCTCAAACGTTTTGGCGCGCGCCTGCAACTGGAATCCCAGCGCGCGCTCTGGGACATGAGCGTTTTCGATCTGCCGCTATTGACTGCCGATCTGCGTCCGCCGCTGCTGGTTATCGGCGCGGAAAAAGATGAACTGGTGCCTGCCTTTCTGGTGGAAGCCACGGCGCGCACCTACAGTCTGGAAGCGCGCATCTTCAAGGGCATGGGACACGCCATCACCCATGAACAGGATTGGCCGCTGGTCGCCGGAGAAGTAAAGGACTGGTTGGACAAGACCCTGAAGCCGCTTCAGGCCATTTGATCGACGTTCTGCCCCAGATGCGACGGATTGCTAACGACAGGAAGCGCGGCGACAAGTTGCAGGGCGGCTTCCGCCTGCATGTCGATGGCTTTTTTGAGCACCGCCATATTCATGGCATCCGCTCCCTGACTGACCTGGGCGGACAAACTACCGACATTGCTCTGGATGTCCATGATCGCCTTCCTTTTGTACGACACAGGCGTATAGTATAGCCCTCTTTGAATGCGCGGGGTTGGGTCTGGTCATGCCGGATGAGAATTTGAAAACCGCTGAAGCGCAAAATGCGCCAGCGGAAGAGGTGGTTCTGGAAGAAGTCTACGATCTGGATACCGTTGCCTTGAGCGTGATCGAAAGTGATTTACGTCTGCGCGACAGTGCATTGTCATGGGATTCCGACTTGCGTTTTCCTGATCTGTTGGCGGAAGGCGCGTCGGCGCGTTTTGTCAAAACCATGCCCGCGCGTCCGTCGCCCGGCGCGACACCCATCCATTCCGGCGGTCTGCTCGGACAATTGCGCGAACAGGCGCAGGATGTCCTGACCCAGCAGGAAATCCGCGCCTGTCAGGACGCGCAGATGGCGGCTCAGGTCGACCGTTCCCTGCGTTATGTTTTTGCCTGGCTGCACGACATGACGCAGCAACTCAATATCCTCAAACCCGAAATGCCCCGCGAGTTTCCTCTGGCGAATGACAAGCATCTGGAGGCGCTGGTCTGGGAACAGGGTTATGTGGATTACCGCACGACCTCTTCCAGCGAACAGGCGCTGGTGGATTCCGTCACCATGCGTTATCGGTTGATGGGCGAAAAACCGCCTGTCGTGCTGGAACGCGAAGGTCAGGCGGCGGAAGACTTGCGCCAGGAGCTTTTTGATTTCAATCTGAACGTATCGGCGCGCGAAACGCATGGCAAGCTTCGCGCCTTGAAAACCACGCGCTTTATCATCGCCCAGGAAGTCAGGGTGAATATCCACTGGAGGCCGGATTATCGGGAAGGCGTCCTCGTCGTTCGCGTTCACAATCTGGATCGGCTTGGGCGCGCCACTTACCGACTGCCCATTGACGCTCCCCGGAATCCCGTCTTGCTGGAAGCATTCGGACGCATGATTCTGGGCGCGCCGAACCAGTTTTTGCAGTTCACCCGCTATTGAACTTCATAGCGCGTGGCTTTTATCGCCGCGCCGGAAACCGATGAGCGGCGCGGGCAGGTTTTTGCCGAGCGCCATCACCTTGAACAATTCGCCCATTTCGTGCGGCGCAAGCAACTTCTGCGCGGCGGAGGCGCTTTTGAGATAAGCGGGACTGCCCGCTTCCAGCGTCGCCAGATCGTCGAGCAGACCGCAATTCAACAAAAACCGCGCCTGATGCGTATAGCCCGCCAAGGCCAATCCCGCCGGATGCGCCGCCACAATCAGTGACGTGAAATCCACATGCGCGCTGATGTCCTGCAAGCCGGGCAGATAAAAGGGATCAGGATGCGTGTGCTGGCGGTAGTGGCACATGAGCGTGCCGTCCGCGCGGTCCGGGTGATAGAACTCACGGCGGGGAAAACCATAATCCATGAGCAGGAGACAACCCGCTTCCAGCCGCTCGCCCCAAGTCGCCACCCAGGCCGGAGCCAGCAGAGAAATTTCATTGACATAATTCGTTGACGGGGCGCATTCCGTCTGGATGCGTTCGGCTTCCACGCGCAAACGCCCTGTCGCGGGGCGCGTCCGCCACTGAAACCGCTCGTTTTCCGCCCACGTTACGCCGCGCTCCAGAATCACGCCGTCCTGCCACTGCACTACATGCACCGGCATGGCGTCCAGCACTTCGTTCGCCAGCACCAGACCGGAAAACCGTTCCGGCAGGCGTTGCCGCCAATTGACCCGCGCCAGCAGGCGCGGCGCGTCGCGCAGGAAGGTTTGCCGCTGCCGTGCGGCGAGTTCCGGCGACAGTTCCAGAATGTCGTAGCGTTGCGGCAAGGCGTCCGCCACTGCCAGCGTCCGCAACAGATCGACCGCCAATCGCCCGGAACCCGCGCCCGCTTCCAGAATATACGGCGCGCTCATGACCATGATCTCCGCCGCCTGCCGCGCCAACGCGCGGGCAAACAGGGGCGTCAATTCCGGCGCGGTCACAAAGTCCCCCGTCGCCCCGAACTTTTGCGCGCCCGCTGCGTAATACCCCAGCTCCGGCGCGTACAACGCCAGTTCCATGAATTCGGCAAAGGAAATCCAGCCGCCCGCAGCCGCAATCCGGCGACAGATTTTCGCGCGCAACCTTGCGCTGTGCGCAAGGGCAATCGGGTCGGGAAGCGGCAGGGACATGGGGATTGGATAACGAAAAACA
Source organism: Zoogloeaceae bacterium (assembly GCA_031267345.1). Lineage (GTDB taxonomy): Bacteria > Pseudomonadota > Gammaproteobacteria > Burkholderiales > Rhodocyclaceae > Azovibrio. Next base: position 1,122 of record JAIRZG010000009.1, on the reverse strand, counting down.
AACGCGAAGCGCGCATTTTAATCCGCTGTGAAACGCGCGTTACAATATCGGCAATCTTCAACGCAAACGCCATCGCGCCTTCCGGTCTGCAACCCCCCAAGGATTTTTGTGCAAAGCTCTCAAACCCTGCAACGTCTGGAAAAATGGCTGTTGCGTAAAGTCGGCAAGGCCATTGCCGACTACAACCTGATCGAAGCGGGCGATACGCTGCTGGTATGCGTCTCCGGCGGTAAGGATTCGCATACGCTGCTACACCTTTTGCGCCTCCTGCAACAAAGGGCGCCGGTAACTTTCAAACTGATCGCCATGAATCTGGATCAGAAGCAGCCGGGATTCCCTGCTGACGCGCTGCCCGATTATTTCCGGAAAATCGGCGTCGATTACCGCATCATCGAAGCCGACACCTATTCGGTCGTGAAGGAAAAAATCCCTGTGGGCAAAACCACCTGCTCGCTCTGTTCGCGTCTGCGTCGGGGCATTATTTATCGCGTGGCAAAGGAACTGGGCGCCAACAAGATTGCGCTGGGACACCACCGCGACGACATGGTGCATACCCTGTTCCTCAATCTTTTCTTTGGCGGCAAGCTGAAAGCCATGCCGCCCAAGCTCGTCACCGATGATGGCGCGCACATCGTCATCCGTCCGCTGGCCTGTTGCGCGGAAAGCGACATCGCCCGCTACGCGCGTGGCATGGGGTTTCCTATCATTCCCTGCAATCTCTGCGGTTCGCAGGACAATCTGCAACGCCAGAAAATCCGCGCGATGATGCAGGAATGGGACAGCCGTTTCCCCGGACGCACTGAATCCGTATTCACCGCGCTGCAAAACATCGTTCCCTCGCATCTGGCCGACAATACGCTGTTCGACTTCAAAGGACTGACGCTGGCGGACACGCCGGAGGACGAAGCTGCGGGCGATACGTTGTTCGACGCGCCGGAACTGTCGCTGACGGACGTATCCGCATTTCCCTTGCTGGCGCATATGGAAAGGCGTTGAGCGAGTAGGGCAATCGCATGAATGCCACCATCGTACACGCTGACATTTTTTCGTTTACGCACAAAGACTTACACAGGGGGCTGTTCACAGCCTTTTGTTTTATGTAGTTTTCTGTCTTTTTGGGGC
>JAIRZG010000050.1 GCA_031267345.1 Zoogloeaceae bacterium | reverse complement strand
GTGTAAACTTAAAAATGAAAGGAAGGAAAATGACCGATTTAAATTTTTCAAAGGCTTCAAGAACGATAAAGGCATTTGGCACATATGCCGCCGACAAACAATTGGAACAATTAACCATCAACCGCCGCACTACTGAGCCGCACGATGTAGAAATAGAGATTTTATACTGCGGCATTTGTCATAGCGATCTGCACGCTATCCGCAACGAATGGGGCGGAACGACTTACCCTATTGTTCCCGGACACGAAATTGTCGGCAAAGTAACTCGCGTGGGCGGGCGCGTTACGAAATTCAAGGTTGGCGACCTTGTGGGCGTAGGCTGCATCGTGGATAGCTGTCGGCACTGTGACGCCTGCGCCGGGGGCGAAGAGCAATTTTGTGAACAGGGTTGGACCGTTGTATTCAATTACCCGGATAAAATTTCAGGCGGTATGACCTATGGCGGCTTTTCGGAAACCATTGTGGTAGATGAGCATTATGTGCTGCATGTTCCCGAAAAACTGGATTTGCCTTCCGCCGCGCCCATCCTTTGCGCGGGGATTACCGTTTATTCGCCGCTTAAACATTGGCAAGCGGGCGCGGGCAAGCGCGTGGGGATTATCGGGCTTGGCGGACTTGGACACATGGCGGTAAAAATCGCAAAGGCGATGGGCGCAACAGTGGTTGTTTTCAGCACCTCGGCGGGAAAGGCAGAGGACGCAAAACGCCTGGGCGCGGATGAAGTGGTGATCTCGAAAGACGCGGCGCAGATGCGGAAAACGCCAAAACTGGACATGATTCTGGATACCGTTTCCGGCAAACATGATGTCAATCAATATCTCAACCTGTTGAAAACCGACGGTTCGCTCGTTCTCGTAGGCTTGCCGGTAGAGCCGCTTCCGGTGGGCGCTTTCAGCCTTGTCAATGGAAGAAGAAGTTTCTCCGGCTCGAATATCGGCGGCATTCTTGAGACACAGGAAGTGTTGGACTTTTGCGCCAAACACAACATTACGGCAGAGATTGAGCTGATTAACATCCGGGACGTTAACACCGCCTTTGAACGAATGGGAAAAGGCGATGTTCACTACCGATTTGTGATCGACATGAAATCATTGTGAAAATTCTGAACAAGCCAAAATTCGCCATTCCCTTGATGAGGAGGGGGGGGGATGGCGATTGTTCATTTCCTTTCTCATTATATGTACAGTGAACGCCCAGGAGAGTAACAACAATCCACAAGACAGAAATGTGAAACTCAAACTTATCGTCGACCGTAAAGAATTTACCGCCGTTATGAGCGACAATGCGGCGGCGCGGAATTTTGTTTCCCTGCTGCCCCTGACCTTGAACATGAGCGATCTGAATGGCAATGAAAAATATCAAGATATCCCGAACAGCTTGCCAACTGCGGCATTTCATCCGGAAACCATCCACAATGGCGACATGATGCTTTATGGTTCAAGAACGCTCGTTCTTTCCTACAAAACTTTTCCGACGCCATACCACTACACAAGGCTTGGAAGCACCGACAATCCACAGGAACTTGAAGCCGCGCTTGGCGCCGGAAGCGTACCGATTACTTTTACATCAATCCGGCATTCTTCCGAAAAGGAGTCGAAATGAAAACGCGCATACTGGGAACCAGCGGGCTTGAAGTATCCGCCATCGGCCTGGGTTGCATGGGACTAAGCCATGCCTACAGCCATATACCAGATAAAAAGGAAAGCATCGCGCTGCTGCAATCCGCCGTGGAGCACGGCATAACGTTTTTCGATACCGCCGAAGTATACGGCTCCGGCGCCAACGAAGAACTGTTGGCGGAAGCACTTGCGCCTTACCGTGAAAAAGTAGTGATTGCAACCAAATTCGGCATTCAACTGGTGGACGGAAAACAGGTGCAAACAGCAAACCCCGCGCATATCCGAAAATCGGTAGAAGGTTCATTGCAACGCCTCAAAACAGAGTATATCGATCTCTATTATCAGCATCGCGTGGATACGAATACCCCGATCGAGGAGGTTGCGGGCGTAATGTCCGATTTGATCAAAGCGGGCAAAATCCGTCATTGGGGAATGTCGGAAGCCGGTGTGAAAACGATTCGCCGGGCACACGCCATTCATCCGGTTACGGCGGTGCAAAGCGAATATTCCCTCTGGTGGCGTCGCCCCGAAGCAGAACTTATCCCCACACTCGAAGAACTTGGCATAGGTTTTGTACCGTTCAGCCCGCTGGGAAAAGGTTTTTTGACCGGAACAATCCACAAGGAAACAACATTCGACAAGTCGGATTTCCGCAGCATCGTTCCCCGATTTTTGCCTGAAAATTTGGCGGCGAATCAATCGTTGATCGACTTGCTCAACCGCATTGCAGCGCCGAAAAACGTCACCCGCGCACAAATCGCCCTGGCATGGCTGCTGGCGCAAAAATCGTGGATTGTTCCCATTCCCGGCACGACGAAACCGCATCGTCTGGAAGAAAATATCGGCGCGGCGAATATCGAATTGACGGCGGATGAACTCGACCATATCAGGGTTGCATTGTCTGAAATAACGGTCAAGGGCGACCGTTATCCCGAAGAATTGGAAAAAAGAACAAATATATGATAACGAAAGCAATACCAGCGAGAATGACGATTGTTCAGAACTTCCCGGAAAGCGATCAAACATGTCCAAAGAATTCCTGAAGATTTTCCTCAAAGCCCTGTTGATTCTGGCGATCCCGCTCACCATTGCCGGATGCCATCTCATGCAAGTCATCGGAAAATTGCCGGATGCGGCGGAAGTCGCCGCCTATGAAAAATTGCCCTATTACAAGGACGGGCAGTTTCAAAGCCCCGAACCCTTGCCGCACTATCCTGATCGCGTCACGGGCGGCGGGCCATCGGGCTGGAGCCATTTTTTCCTGCCCAATTCGCATGTGCCCGGATTCACTTTGCCGCAGGTGGCGCTGGACAAGGCTTCTTTCGCCGCACCTTCCGACGCGCTGGTCGCCCGGTGGCTCGGACATTCCTCGCTCATCATCGAACTGGAAGGCAAGCGTCTGCTGGTCGATCCGGTGTTCGGCAATGCCGCGCCCCTGCCCGGCGTTGTACGCCGCTTTGTTGACGCGCCCATCAAACGCGCCGACCTGCCGCCGCTGGATTACGTGCTCATTACCCACGACCATTACGATCATCTGGAATACGCGACAATGCGCGCCCTGAGAAATCGGGAAGAAACACGCTTCATCGTCCCCTACGGTGTGGCGGCGCATCTGAAAAAGTGGGGCGTTCCCGCCGAACGCATCCGCGAAGTCGGCTGGGGCGAAAGTATTACGGAAGGCGCGCTGACGATTGCCGCAGAGCGCACCATTCACTATTCGGGGCGCACCTTCGGTCGCCGCAATACGACGCTGTGGACTTCCTATGCCTTGAAGGGCGAGCGATTCCGGATTTTTATCAGCGGCGATTCCGGCTACGGCGAACACTTTAAGGACATCGGCGCGGCGCATGGCCCCTTCGATCTGGCGTTTATCGAAATCGACGGCTGGAATCCCGGCTGGCCGAAAACGCACATGTTCCCGCAGGAAGTCATCCAGAGCTACCACGACATCGGCGCGCGGGCGATGATTCCCGTGCATTGGGGCGTCTTCGACCTTGCCCGCCACCCTTGGGACGAATCCATCAAACTCGTGCGCGACCTCGCCAGAGAGGACGGCAAGGTCAAACTGCTGACGCCCCGGATGGGCGAACGGGTGACGCCGGAGAGCGTGACGCGGGAATGGTTCGTGATTCAGCAGACAGAGGACTGAGGACAGAAGACAGAAAAAGCGCCGCCCGGCCCTTGATGTTTCCGGAAACCCTTTTGCGCGCGGTGTGCGTTCCTTTACCGGACTGGGCGAAAGCAAGAAATTAGCGACAGGCCTTCAGGCCTGTCAGTCTAACGTGTTTTGGAAGGGGTTTCTCTCCCCTCCCAAGACGGTTGCCTGAAATCCCGCCCTGTGGGGGCGACTGTAGGGGCGCGATTCTCGCGCCCGCGGGCGAGCGGCGCTCGCCCCTACAAGCCAGGGATTTCAACCGGAGTTGGTTTTTGGATGAACGCGACAACCGCGTAAAATCCATTGCGGACGCAACCTCGCGGCGCTGATTCCAGTCGGTTACAAACAGGGAGACAAGCCATGAAACAAATTTTTCGTTTATTGTTCGCAAGCCTGTTTTTTCTGACCGGGCAGGCGATGGCGGATATGCCCGAATTCACGTTGGGGAATGTTTCCGTCATGGGATTCGCGCCGGATGGACGCTCGGTAACGCGCGTCGATTACAGCTATTACATGGGATGGGGCAATACGCGTGTTCTATGGTTTTTCACGCTGGAGGATACGCGCCAATATCCCAAAGAAAT